>NZ_JBFULQ010000003.1:0-54967 GCF_054049815.1 Mesorhizobium sp. P5_C1
GGCATGCACGGTCGACACCTGAACCCCGACCACCTTGCCCTTGAGGTCCGCGGGCGCGGGCCCGAATTTCTGGTCCTTGGGACCGATGATCGCGGTTGGCGTGTTGTAATATTTGTCGGAGAAGTCGATCGTCTTCTGGCGCTCGGCGGTGATCGACATCGAGCTGGCGATGACATCGATCTTCTTTGTCGTCAGCGCCGGGATGATGCCGTCCCAGGCAACCGGGGTGATGACGCAGTCGAGCTTCTCTTCGGCGCAGACGGCGTCGATGAAATCGATCTCCCAGCCAACCCACTTGCCCGAAGCATCCGGCGAGGTGAAGGGTGGATAGGGCTCGGCGGCGACGCCGATCTTGACCGGATCGGCCTTGGCCACGCCCATGGCGGCGACGCCCAGCAGCAGCGCTGCGGCAAATGTCTTCAGAACAGTCTTCATTTCACGACTCCCAGTTTGTTGTTGGTTCCCGGTTTTCTTCCGTCTCGGCCTGTCCTAGCCGATGTTGCGGATGAACTGCTTGAGCCTTTCGGATCTGGGCGCGCCGAAGATCTGCTCCGGCGGTCCTTCTTCCTCGACCAATCCATTGTAGAGATAGACGACATGCGTCGCGACCTCGCGGGCGAACTTCATCTCGTGGGTGACCAGCACCATGGTGCGGCCTTCGCGCGCCAGGTCGCCGATCACCTTCAGCACTTCACCGACCAGTTCGGGATCGAGCGCCGAAGTCGGCTCGTCGAACAGCATGACGCGCGGATTGATGGCCAGCGCCCGGGCGATCGCGGCACGCTGCTGCTGGCCGCCCGACAGATAGGCCGGATAGACGTCGCGCTTTTCGGCCAGGCCGACGCGGGCGAGCAGCTTCTCAGCCTCGCGGATCGCCACATCGCGCTGGATGCCAAGCACGTGCACGGGAACCTCGATGACGTTCTCGATCAGCGTCATGTGGCTCCACAGGTTGAAGTTCTGGAACACCATGCCGAGCTTGGAGCGGATGCGCTCGATCTGCTTGCGGTCGGCCGGAACCGTGTGGCCGTGGCTGTCCGCCTTCAGCTTGATCTCCTCGCCATTGACCCGGATGATGCCGCTGGTTGGGTTCTCCAGGCAGTTGATGCAGCGCAGCAATGTCGATTTGCCCGAGCCCGAGCCGCCGATAATGGCGATGACCTCGCCGTCGCGGGCCGACAGCGAGACGCCTTTCAGCACATGCACCGAACCGCTTGTGCAGGTTCTCGACATGGATGGCTTCGGCGGCGCCGCCCTGCGCCGTGTGTTTCAGTATGGGGACGGCGCTTTGCGCCATCATCCCTTCGACGCTCCGAGGAGTGGTCGAGCCCGTCGCTGCTGGATTCTTTTACCCATTACCCGTCACTAGACAGAGTTCCCGTTCTCAAGATGGACCGTTCCGCTTGCCTCCGTCAACCATGGTTTTTGGACTATTGATCACAGCTTGCCGTAGTGGTTAGTGGCGGCAACGGACGTGTCGGGAGAATTGAGTGGGCAAATCATACGGGTCGCAGTCCATGGCCGGACCGCTGAAACGCGTGCTTATGCGGTCCGCCGCCAGCGCCATGCGTGATGCCAGGGCGCAGGAGTGGCACTACGGCCCGGGCTTCGAGCCGGGAAGAGCCGCTGCCCAGCATGAGCGATTGACGCAGCTGGTTTCGGCCTCCGGCGCGGAGGTCGAATGGCTGACGGATGCCAACGACGGGCTGGCCGATTCGGTCTTCACCCATGATCCTTCGCTGATGACTGATCACGGCGCGATCATTCTTGCCATGGGCAAGGCGCTGCGCCGGACTGAGCCCGGCCTGCACGAAGCCGCCTACAAGCGCCTGGGCATTCCCATCCTCGGCCGCATCGATGATCCGGGCCAGGTGGAAGGCGGCGACTGCGTCTGGGTGGATGCGAACACGCTGGCCGTCGGCCGTGGCGTGCGCACCAACCAGGACGGCATCCAGCAGCTCGCCAACCTGCTTTCGCCCAGGGGCATTTCGGTTTTTGGCTTCGATCTGCCGCTCTGGCACGGCGAGGAAGCCTGCCTGCACCTGATGTCGGTGATCAGTCCGCTTGCCGACGATCTGGCACTGGTCTACGCGCCTCTGCTGCCGGCCGCCTTCTACCAGATGCTGAAGGGCCGCGGCATCACGCTGGTCGAAGGCGATGCCGAAGAGTTCTATGCCTCCAACGGGCTCAGCCTCAATGTGCTGCCGACGGCCCCGCGCCAGGTCATCGCCGTCGCCGGCTTCCCCAGGACGGCGGCTGCCATGCAGGCGGCTGGCTGCACGGTTTCCACCTTCGAGGCGGATGCGCTGTGCATCGCTTGCGAGGGTGGCCCGACCTGCCTGACGCGACCGGTGCTGCGCCAATGACCACCATTGGGACCACGACTGAGACCACCCCCGGGAACACCATAGGGACGACTGTCGGCGAGGCGCTCATTTCGCTGCTCGAAGCCCATGGCGTCGACACGGTCTTCGGCATTCCCGGCGTGCACACAGTCGAACTCTACCGGGGGCTTGCGCGCTCGAAGATCCGCCATGTCACGCCGCGTCACGAGCAGGGCGCCGGCTTCATGGCCGACGGCTATGCGCGCGCCAGCGGTAGGCCGGGCGTCGCCTTCGTCATCACCGGACCGGGGCTCACCAACACCATCACCGCCATGGGGCAGGCGCGTGCCGATTCGGTGCCGATGCTGGTGATCTCAGGCGTCAACGCAACGCCGACGCTCGGCAAGGGCCTGGGCCATCTGCATGAACTGCCCGACCAGCGCGGCATGATGGAGAAGGTGGCGCTGTCTTCGCTCAGGGTCACCGAGGCCAGTGAATTGCCTGGCGCATTGGCGCAGGCCTTCGCGCTGTTTTCATCGGCCCGGCCCGGTCCGGTGCATATCGAAATCCCGACCGACGTCATGGTCAAGCCGGCGGATGGCATCACCGCCATGCTGAGCAATGCAGCACCGCCTGCGCCGTCCGGCGCGGCAATTGCCAGCGCGGCCAAACTCATCGCCGCCGCGCGCGCTCCGTTGATCCTGGCCGGCGGCGGCGCCAAACGCGCCGAAGCGCCATTGCGGCGTCTGGCCGAACAGCTGGGCGCGCCGGTCGTCGAGACAGCCAATGCGCGCGGCCTCCTGCATGCCCATCCGCTTTGCGTGCCGGCCAGTCCAAGTCTCAAGGCAGTGCGGGCGCTGATGGCGCAAGCGGATCTGGTCATTGCCGCCGGCACCGAATTCGGCCCCACCGACTATGACGGCTACAGCGATGGTGGGTTCGTCCTGCCCGCCAATCTGATCCGCATCGATATCGGCGCGGACCAATTGGCTCGCCGCCCGGCGACGATTTCGATTCAAGCCGATTGCGCCGAGGCGCTCGAAGCGCTGCTGCCGGAAATCAGCCATGTCCCGGCAAGCGAGGGCGGACCATCACGCGCCGCCGCAGCACGAGAGGCGGCCTTTGCCGAGATCAGTTCGACGATGCAGTCGCAGGTGCGCGCCGTGGAAGTGATCCGCGACGCACTACCCGGCGCGCTCATCGTCGGCGATTCGACGCAGCCGATCTATGCCGCCAATCTCTACTACGACCATGATCGCCCCGGCGGCTGGTTCAATGCCGCCACCGGCTTCGGCGCGCTCGGCTACGGCCCGCCGGCGGCGATCGGCGCCGCCCTTGCCGTGCCCGATGCGCCGGTCGTCTGTCTCACGGGGGATGGCGGCTTCCAGTTCACGCTACCGGAACTGGGCGCCGCACTTGATGCCCAGGCACCGGTCATCTTCGTCGTCTGGAACAATCGCGGTTACCGCGAGATCGAAACCTCGATGCTCGATGTCGGCGTCGAGCCGGTCGGCGTGTCGCCGGCGCCGCCGGATTTCTGCAAGCTGGCCGAAGCCTACGGCCTTGGCGCCGAACGGCTTGCCGATATCGACGCCTTGGCGGATGCGTTGAAACGCGCCCGGGCAACCGGGCTGCCGCGCGTCATCGAAATCACTGTCGACTGAAGAGTGGCGGCGCAACGTGCTTCATGTGCCTCAGCCGGCATGGACCCGGCTGGCCGACAGGCCGATGCATGCAAAGACGCAACAACTGCCATGTCGAGATATCAGTTGAGTGATGGTGCGAAAGGCGCGACGCTCTGCGTCGGGCGGCGTAACAAGCGACACAATCAAAAGAATAACAGGAGCGGTCCAGGATGACGGAAACACTTGAAGGCAGGCACATTGTCGTGACCGGAGGCACCGGGGCGCTCGGTGGTGCGGTCGTCGGCAAACTGCTGAGTGAGGGCGCGATCTGCCATGTGCCCAATGCCCATGCCGCGGCACCCGGGCATTTCCCCTTTGCCGAGCATGACCGCGTCAAGCTGGTGCACAATGTCGATCTCTCGGACTCCGCCAAGGTAGAGGCGTTCTACAGCCAGGTTCCAGGTCTGTGGGGCTCGATCCACCTGGCCGGCGGCTTCACCGCGGCACCGGTGGAAAAGATCGAGTCGGCATCCTTTGCCGAGATGATGGACACCAACGCACGCACCGCCTTCTTGTGCTGCCGCGCGGCGGTGCGCTCGATGCTGGCGTCGGACATCGCGGGCCGCATCGTCAATGTCACGGCGCGCGCCGGGCTCGACCCGCGGCGCGGCAGCGGCATGGTTGCCTACGCCGCCAGCAAGGCCGCGGTAGCGGCGATGACGGTGGCGATGGCCGAGGAGTTGAAAGGCAGGGGCATTCTGGTCAATGCCGTGGCGCCATCGACGCTCGATACGCCGGCAAACCGCGCCGATATGCCGGATGCCGACGTCACCAGATGGGTCAGTCTCGAAGCGGCCGCCGAAGCCATTGCCTATCTCGCCTCGCCAGCCAATCAAGCGATGAGCGGAACGCTGGTGCCGCTCTACGGCAGGGCCTGAGCAGAAGCCGTCGAAACAGGGCAGGTGGCCTCCGATCCGTCGGCGTTGCGGTAGCTGTAGAGCCGCAGCGGCGAGGAAGCATCCGTCGGACACTCCTTGAGCCATGATGGCGGGTGGCCCTCCATCAGCGCTGCCGCGAATGGATAGGTGGTTTCGAGATCTGGCGACGGTGGGCCTCTCCACCCGCAAAGGGCGACATGCGTCGCCTTGGACGCATCGAGAAACGAGCGCGGGTCGGCGGTCGAGGGATCAAGGAAGCGATAGCTGCGTTCGATCCCTTGAGCCGACGGGTGATTGGGGATTGTCACCACCTTGGGACCTTCGGCAAGAGCAAGAAAATGCGCTCCGATCAACGGTGGCGTCAGAACGACGGCGCCTGCCGGCCAACCCTGTCGCGGCTCAATGTGCCTGAGATCGCAGCTGTCGGCGAACTCGCCGGCTGGAATGGCTGCATGCGATGGTCTTGCCGACAGCTGGTACAGCGCCATCGCCGCGGACAAAACCAGACCGGGCAGGATCAACGCGTATCTTGGCGATGCCACCGGCACGCGTGATTTCAAATAGCGCCCCAGTCCCGCATCTGGTGGCAGGAAACTCGCCAGCACGAAGGTCAGACCGATGCCGGAAAAGACCGGAAGATAGCGAAAGTAGCGGAAGTAGCCGATCGCCAGCGCCAGCGAGAGCAGCGAGAACAGCGACAGGATGACCAGCGGCCGGCTCCGGCTCCGCGGATTGAGGCAGATGACTGCCGGGGCGAGCGCGCCGACGAACAGCAACGCCATGCTGGGAAAGCTGTCCGACAAAACGAAATCAGGGCGCCGGAACAAGCTCAGTTCCTGAGGGATCCTGTTGAGCATGTTGTCGCGTACATAGGCGTCGAGCGAAGCATAAGGGCCGTCCAGGCATTGCGGGAACAACACCACCAGCGCCGCCGCGCTGGCGGCCGCGAACACCAGCAAGATTGCCGTCCGCGTCGCCCATCCGCCGCGCCGGCCGACAAGCAAAGGCACCACGGCAAATGAAAGCCCGGCCGCTACGAGTGCCGTCACATGCGGTGTCGAATAGGTGTCGCACCTGACGGCGGAATAGGCTGAAGGCGGCACGATCGCGGCGAACAGCCCGAGCCCGCCAAGGGCCAATGCCAGCCCGAAGCCAGCGATCCTGTCGGCACCCCGTTCGCGGCCGAAGATCCAGTCAAAGGCATAGACCGCCATCACCAGCGCATAGAACGGTGCGAACTCGGCGCTGATCGCAAGCGCCAAGGCCGCCAGCAGCCCGTTGATGAAGGCAGCGAAGCGGTTCTGCGACAACATCAAGACCAGGGCCGCGAGCAGAAGCAGTATTTGCAGATTGTGGTAGTCGATCCGTCCCGGGGCATATTCGAAAAAGCTGCGTGCGGCAAAGATCAGAGCCAGCGGCAATGCAACGGCCGGGTTGGCAAAGCCCACTGCGATCACCAGCCGATTGTAGAAATAGAGCGCCGGCGCAAGCAGCAGCAGCGGCACGGCAAAGCTTGCCATCGTCAGCGCCGGCTCGAAGCCGGCAAACGGCATCAGCAGACGCGCGAAGGCGGCATAGGGCAGGTCCACGATCCATGGCCAATGCGAGACATAGGGCTCTGGCTGGGCAACACCGGGCAGCATCCGGTCGAAGATGTTGCCCGTTTCAAGCAAGGTGCGGACTTCATGCAGTTTGACCAGGTCGTCCACGTCGCCGTTGAGCTGGAAGCCCAGGGACCAGAGGACGGCCATCAAGATCGCCATTCCGCAAAAGCAGAACAAGGCCGGTGACCTGATGTAGAGACGCAGCAACCACGAAGAGCCCGTAGCGGGACAATCGTCGTCATTGCGCATGGAAAGCCTCTCCTCGGATTACTGGCAAATACCCGAGGAAGTTTATCTTACCGTAAAGAAAAACCCCGCCGGATCGCTCCGGCGGGGCTTGAACTGACCACCGCGCAAGGCGGTGGGGGCAGATGACTTAGCTGCCCTGCTTCTTCAGCGCGGCACCAAGGATGTCGCCCAGCGAAGCGCCGGAGTCGGTCGAGCCGTACTGGGCGACCGCTTCCTTCTCTTCGGCGATTTCCAGCGCCTTGATCGAGACCTGCAGCTTGCGGGTCTTCTTGTCGAAGGCGATGACGCGCGCGTCGACCTTCTGGCCGACGGTGAAGCGCTCGGGGCGCTGCTCGTCGCGGTCACGGCTCAGATCGGAGCGCTTGATGAAGGTCTCGATGCCGCTGTCGACCAGCCGCACTTCCAGACCGCCATCCTTGACGCCGATGACTTCGCAGGTGACGACCGCGTTCTTGCGCAGTTCGCCGCTCGTCGCTGCTTCGCCGACCGTATCCTTGGCCAGCTGCTTGATGCCGAGCGAGATGCGCTCCTTGTCGATGTCGACGTCGAGCACCTGCGCCTTGACCATGTCGCCGCGATTGTACTCTTCGATGACCTGCTCGCCCGGACGGGTCCAGTCGAGATCGGAGAGATGGACCATGCCGTCCACGTCGCCTTCGAGGCCGATGAACAGGCCGAACTCGGTCKTGTTCTTGACCTCGCCCTCGACCTGGCTGCCGACCGGATGGCTGCTGGCGAAAGCCTGCCACGGGTTCTCGAGCGTCTGCTTGAGGCCGAGCGAGATGCGGCGCTTGGCCGGATCGACTTCGAGCACCACCACGTCGACTTCCTGGGTCGTCGACAGGATCTTGCCAGGATGCACGTTCTTCTTCGTCCACGACATTTCCGAAACGTGGATGAGGCCTTCGATGCCCGGCTCCAACTCGACGAACGCGCCGTAGTCGGTGATGTTGGTGACGGTACCCTTGATCTTCTTGCCGATCGGGAACTTGGTGCCGATCTCGGACCACGGATCGCTCTCGAGCTGCTTCATGCCGAGCGAGATGCGGTGGGTTTCCTGGTTGATGCGGATGATCTGCACCTTGACCGTCTGACCGATGCTGAGGATTTCGGTCGGATGGTTGACGCGGCGCCATGCCATGTCGGTGACATGCAGCAGGCCGTCGATGCCGCCGAGGTCGACGAACGCACCGTAGTCGGTGATGTTCTTGACGACGCCTTCGACAACCTGGCCTTCTTCGAGGTTCTGCACGATTTCCGAACGCTGTTCGGCGCGGCTCTCCTCGAGCACGGTGCGGCGCGACACCACGATGTTGCCGCGGCGGCGATCCATCTTGAGGATCTCGAAGGGCTGCGGGTTGTGCATCAGCGGGGAGACGTCGCGGATCGGGCGGATATCGACCTGGCTGCGCGGCAGGAAGGCCACGGCGCCGTCGAGGTCGACGGTGAAGCCGCCCTTGACCTGGTTGAAGATGACGCCTTCGACGCGCTCACCCTTGGTGAACTTCTCTTCGAGGCGGACCCAGCTCTCTTCGCGGCGGGCCTTTTCACGGCTGAGCATCGCTTCGCCAAGCGCGTTCTCGATGCGCTCGACATAGACTTCGACGGTGTCACCGACCTTGAGGGTGGTGTCCTTGCCCTTGACGCCGAATTCCTTCAGCGGCACGCGGCCTTCGACCTTGAGGCCGACGTCGATGATGGCCATGTCCTTTTCGATCGCCGTGATCGTGCCCTTGACGACCTGGCCTTCGCCGGAATGACCTGTGGTGAATGATTCTTCGAGCAGGCTCGCGAAATCATCGCGAGTGGGATTTGCAGCTGACATTGTTTCTCCTGGAATGCCCCGCTTCTGTCGCGGGACGGGCGCCGTGGGTTAGCGTTGCGTTGGCCTGCCGGCGTTCCGGGCTACAAAAGCCCTGGGCCGCTCTTTAAGCGGCAATTCCGGCGCATGAAGAATGCTAGCAGGCTGGTTCGTGCCCGATATGGGTATTTTCTTCGCCTCCGACAACGGAAACACGAGGGAAAAACCCGGCTCAGGCCTTGTCTCTCTTGGCCAGCACGTCGTCGATGATCGCCATGGCCGCAAGAAACGCGGCTTCTATAGCCATTTCGCTGGTATCAAGCAAGTGCGCGTCTGCCGCCGGCTTCAAGGGCGAGTCGGCGCGGCCCATGTCGCGCTCGTCACGGCGCACGATATCGGCGAGGATCTCGGTGAAATCGGCGGTGCCGCCGATGCTCTCGATCTCGGCCAGTCGCCGCCGCGCCCGCACCTCGGCGCTCGCCGTTACATAGAGTTTTATGTCGGCGTCGGGGCAGACGACGGTGCCGATGTCGCGGCCATCGAGCACGGCGCCCGGCGGCGTCGTGGCGAATGCGCGCTGCTTTTCGACCAGGATGCGCCGCACAGTCGGGAAAACCGCGACCTTCGAGGCCGCCTCGCCGACCGCATGCGCCGACAGCACCGACCGGTCGAGCTTCGCCAGATTGACCTGGCGTGCAGCGGTTTCGGCCGCCGAGACATTGTCGAGCGGCAGCGCGTGCTGGATCAGCGCGTAGGCCACCGCGCGATAGGTAAGGCCAGTGTCGAGCAGGTTCAGACGGTAATGGTCGGCAAGTCGCCGAGCCAGCGTGCCTTTTCCGGCGCCGGCCGGGCCGTCGATGGCGATGGTGAAGACGTGTGTCATTGGTGGGCTACCGTGACTGAGATCGAAGAGCGCAGCGGTCCAGACAAGCGTTGCATTCCTTCGCGCTGTCCCTCCGACCTTCCCGTTCGGTCCCAATCTCCCAGGGTTGCTGCCATCAACCGTTACCCAATCTCCGCGCCCAGCCCCTTCATCAGCCCCATGAATTCCGGAAAACTGGTTGCGATCATCGCCTGGTCGTCGATGGTGACGGGCTTTTCCGTCGCCAGCCCCATGACCAGAAAGCTCATGGCGATGCGGTGGTCGAGATGGGTCTGCACCGTCGTGTCCTGGCCGTTGGGATGGCGGCCAAGTCCCTTGCCGCCCGGTTTGCCGCGCACGGCGAGGGAAGCCTCGCCCTCGGTGCAGTCGACGCCGTTGATCTTCAGCCCGTTGGCGACGGCCGACAGCCGGTCGGATTCCTTCACCCGCAGCTCTTCCAGCCCCTGCATCAGCGTTTCGCCCTCGGCGAAGCTGGCGGCAACCGCAAGCACGGGATATTCGTCGATCATCGACGGYGCCCGCTCGGGCGGCACGGTGACGCCTTTCAGTTCGGAATAACGCACGCGCAGGTCGGCGACATCCTCGCCGCCGGCATTGCGCGGATTGAGGATCTCGATCTTGCCGCCCATTTCCTGCAGCGTCAAAAGCAGGCCGGTGCGGGTCGGGTTCATCAGCACATTCTCGATCGTGATGTCGGAGCCCGGTACGATCAGTGCCGCCACCAGCGGGAAGCCGGCCGAGGACGGGTCGCCCGGCACCGCGATCGTCTGGCCGGTCAGTCTGCCCTGGCCTTCGATGAAGATGTGGCGCACGCCGCGCTCGTCGGTCTCCACCGACAGATTGGCGCCAAAGCCCTTCAGCATCTTTTCGGTGTGGTCGCGCGTCATGACAGGCTCTATGACGGTGGTGATGCCCGGCGTGTTGAGACCGGCGAGCAGCACCGCCGACTTGACCTGCGCCGAGGCCATCGGCACGCGGTAGGTGATGGGTGCGGCGTGCTTCGGCCCATGCAGCGTGATCGGCATGCGGTCGCCGGGCGTCGCCTTCAGCACCTGAACGCCCATCTGGCGCAAGGGTTCGAGCACGCGGCCCATCGGCCGGCCCGACAGCGAAGCGTCGCCGATGAAGGTCGTTTCCATGTCATAGGTACCGACCAGGCCCATGGTCAGCCGCGAGCCAGTACCGGCATTGCCGAAGTCGAGCGGGCCTTCCGGCTGCAGCAGCGCGCCATTGCCGGTGCCGCGGATCACCCACTCGGCGCCGCGCTTCTCGATATTAGCGCCCATTGCCTTCATGGCCGCACCGGTGCGCATCACGTCCTCGCCTTCGAGTAGGCCGGTGATGCGGGTCTCGCCAGAGGCGAGGCCGCCAAACATGAAGGAGCGGTGCGAGATCGACTTGTCGCCCGGCACGCGCGCCGTGCCGGCAAGGGCTGGTGATTTGCGGGCGGTGGCCGACTTTGGGGCGGCGGCGTGAGACATGGAATTTCCCTGGACGGAATGCCGGCGGGCCGGCGCTTTTCATTTGTTGCGGCGGTCTCGTATCACGGCGGGCCGAAATGGTCATCCCCCATGGTCGTCATCGACGCGAGGCCTTTCATTGCATGGTTTTGTGACGCCGGCTTTTCGCTTTGACAGCGCTGCAAACTGTGGTTAAGGGGACCACTCTTTTATTGACGAGGCTTGCCGTGGCAAAAACCGAACTTGGCATAAAGCGCATCGACCCGGAGACGGGTCGAAAATTCTACGACCTGAACAAGGACCCGATCGTCTCGCCCTACACCGGCAAGACCTATCCTCGTTCCTATTTCGAGGAAGGCAAGATCGCCGCCCTCGAGGAGGAAGAGGAAGTGGCCGAGAAGGAAGTGGACGCCGAGGACGAAGAGGGCGTTGAAGTCGTCTCGCTCGAAGAGGCCGACGAAGACGTCAAGGCCGACGATCTGCCGGATCTCGGCGACGACGAGGACGATGTCGACCTCGGCGACGACGAAGATGACACCTTCCTTGCCGACGAAGAAGAAGAAGACGACGACGTTGCCGACATGATCGGCGTCGGCGACGACGACGACGAGGTCTGATCGGCCTTGAAAGCAGGCGTTTGCCAGCTTTCGTGGCCTGTGAAGAAAAAGCCGCTCTTGAAGGCTTGATATTGACGAAAGGCGGGGTTAGAAGCCGCCTGCACTAACGGCGCGGTCTCCAACCCACGCCGGATCTCTTCGCCGGAAACGGCGCCGGTTGACTGCCGGAAGTGGGGCCATAGCTCAGTTGGGAGAGCGCTTGAATGGCATTCAAGAGGTCGTCGGTTCGATTCCGATTGGCTCCACCAAGTTCCCTCTAGACCATTGATTTTCCTGGAAAGCCTTGATTTCAAGGCTCTATTCTACGGATGTGGTCGAAGCACATTCCCACCATCTTCGAAGCCGTTCAATCGGCTACTGAATGCGATCGATTTGGGATGAAACCTTCCCCTTTCGAGCAGGCAGACCAATTGAACAGCCGCGAGCGGGTATGCGGAGCGTTCGATTTCCTTCCCGCATGCGCTCATTTCGAGTAATGCTATGACTGGGCGCCTTCCGATCGCGCGGGGACGGTGCTGTTAGGTGGCGGCTTCACCGTGATCGGCTTTGATTGCAGCGTTTGCCATCTAGGATTGCGTGCTTCGAGGCTGGAACATGGAACACAGGCTCGCGGCGGTGCTGGCAGCCGACATGGCTGGATACTCTCGGCTCATGGAAGCCGACGAGAGGGGCACGCTTGCGCGGCTCAAAACGCACCGGATCGAACTCATTGATCCGGCAATCGCCAAGAACCAGGGCCACATCATCAAAACCACCGGTGACGGCATGCTGGTCGAGTTCCAGAGCGTGGCAGATGCCGTGCGCTGCGCGGCGGAGGTGCAGATCCGCATGCGCCGCCGCAACGCCGACGTACCGGAAGCCGGACGCATTCAGTTTCGGATCGGCATCAATCTCGGCGACATCATCTTCGATGAGGGCGACATTTATGGCGACGGCGTGAATGTCGCCGCCCGGCTAGAGCAGATGGCCGAAGTCGGCGGGGTGTGCGTCACCCAGGCCGTGTACGAACAGGTCTTCGATCGGCTCGAAATCAGGTTCGAGGACCTTGGCGAGAAGGCCCTGAAGAACATCTCTCGCCCGATACGGGTCTGGCGCGCGGTGCTGGACGATGCAGCCGATCCGCGAGTGGGGGACAGCTCGGCCCGGCACAGCGTGGTGAAGCCGTCGATCGCGGTCCTGCCTTTCGCCAATATGAGCGGCGAATCCGAACAGGAATTTTTCGTTGATGGTCTGACCGAGGACATCATCACGGAACTTTCGCGCCGGCACGAGCTGTTCGTCATCTCGCGCAACTCCACCTTCGTCTACAAAGGGCAGTCGGTTAACCTTCGTGAAATTGCCCGGAAGCTGGGCGCGCAATTCCTGGTGGAGGGCAGCGTCCGCAAATCGGGCGGGCAGCTCAGGGTGACGGCGCAGCTGATCGATACTGCCACCGATACGCACATCTGGGCCGAGCGATACGACCGCAAGCTCGACGATGTCTTCGCCATTCAGGACGAACTGACCGCAGCGATCGTGGCCACGCTGCCAGGCCGCGTCGAAGCCGCGCAGCAGGATGTCGTGGCGCGCAAAACACCCGCCAACATGGCAGCATACGAATGCGTGCTCGCGGCCAAGGTCCGCCACCATCGCAGCAGTCGAGCCGAGAATGAGGAGGCGCTGAAGCTGGTGACACGAGCGCTGGAACTCGACCCCGAATACGCGCATGCCCATGCCTGGCGGGGCTGCATCCTGGGGCAAGCTTGGGGCTACGGCTGGTGCGCCGATAAGGACGCCGCTTTCGACGAAGTCATCCGTGAGCTTGAGTTGGCGCAAGAGCTGGACAGCAACGATGCGGACGTCCAACGGATATTGGCGGCCATCAGCATCAGCCGCAACGATCTGACGAAGGCTCGGCACCACCAGGAGCGGGCACTCGCCCTCAATCCAAACTACGATCTCGTCGTGGTCCAGCACGGCGAGCTTTTGACTTGGCTCGGTCACCCCAAGGAAGGGGCCGACTGGATCCGCAAGGCGATGCGGTTGAACCCTCACCACCCCGAACGCTTCTGGAGCCATCTTGGGAAAGCTCACTTTACAGCCCACGAATATCCCGAAGCAATCGAGGCCTTCATGCATCTGTCGAAGATGGATGCCAACCAACACGCCTTTGTCGCGGCGGCCTATCACTGGCTGGGCGATCGGACCGCTGCGTCCGCTCACCTCGCTCAGATAGACAAGGTCGATCCGGAATTTACGATTGATGCGTTGGTCTCTACCCTGCACTACGAGAACGAGGCGGATCTTCATCACCTGGTTGATGGACTGAAGTCACCCAACGCGGCGCAGGTGAAAGCATAGTCATCACCACTCGGCGAAGGAGCCGTCCTTGTGGCGCCAGATTGGGTTGCGCCAGCGGTGGCCTTCCTTGGCGCGCTCCTTGACGTAGTCCTCGTCGATCTCGACGCCGAGGCCCGGGCCGTCGGGAATGGCGACATAACCATCCTGGTAGCGGAAGACATCCTTGTTGGCGGCGTAGTCTAGCAGGTCGTTGGCGGCGTTGTAGTGGATGCCGAGGCTCTGCTCCTGGATGAAGCAGTTGTAGCTCACGGCATCGAGCTGCAGGCAGGCGGCAAGCGCGATCGGCCCGAGCGGGCAGTGTGGCGCCACCGCGACGTCATAGGCCTCGGCCATGGCCGCGATCTTGCGGCATTCGGTGATGCCGCCGGCATGCGAAAGGTCGGGCTGGATGATGTCGACGACGCCTTCCTCGAACACCGACTTGAAGTCCCAGCGGCTGTAGAGCCGTTCCCCCAAAGCAATCGGCGTCGAGCCGAGGGCGGCGATCTCCTTCAGCGCCTCGCGGTTTTCGCTGAGCACCGGCTCCTCGATGAACATCAGCCTGTAGGGCTCGAGCTCCTTGACCAGGATGCGCGCCATCGGCCGGTGCACGCGGCCGTGGAAATCAACGGCGATGCCGATGTTGGGGCCGACGGCCTCGCGCACCATGGCGACCCGCTCGACCGCGGCATCTATCCTGTCATGGCTGTCGACGATCTGCAGTTCCTCGGTGCCGTTCATCTTGAGCGCCAGGAAGCCGCGCGCCACCACTTCCCGGGCGCCGGCGGCGACCTCGGCCGGCCGGTCGCCGCCGATCCAGGAATAAACCTTGATGCTGTCGCGCAACTTGCCGCCGAGCAGTTCATGCACGGGCACGCCGAGCGCCTTGCCCTTGATGTCCCACAGCGCCTGGTCGATACCGGCAATCGCGCTCATCAGGATCGGTCCGCCACGGTAGAAGCCGCCGCGATGCATCACCGTCCAGTGGTCCTCGATCAGGCGCGGGTCCTTGCCGATGAGATAATCACCAAGCTCCTTGACCGCCGCCTCGACGGTCAGCGCCCGGCCTTCAACGACCGGCTCGCCCCAGCCGGTGACGCCGGCATCGGTCTCGATCTTCAGGAACAGCCAGCGCGGTGGAACGATGTAGGTGGTGAGCGAGATGATTTTCATGCGCTGTCTCAGTTGTTCTTGAGTTTCTTGGCGCTGACGAGGTCGCGCGCGGCAAGGTCGAGGATCTTGCTTGCCGCCCGACGCGCCGCCTCGGCGTCGCGCATGCGCAGCGCCTCGACCACCTCGCGGTGCGCCGCCACCGCTTCCAGGCGCCGCTCGAGCGAAATCGTCGCCGTCGCCTCCAGCGAGAATTTCAGCCCCGTGTCGATCAGATTGCCGATCTGGCGAAAGATCGGGTTGTGGCTCGCGGCATAGACGATCTGGTGGAAAGCGATGTCGGAGCGCGAGAAAGCGGCGCGATCCTCTCCGGCGCTGGCCATGCCGCGCCAGGCAGCTTCGAGATCGGCGATCTCCTGCAGTGTCGCGCGTGTCGCGGCAAGCTCGGCGACCAGCGGTTCGATGGCCCGGCGTGTCTCCAGGATGGCGTCGAAGAGCTTGTCGTCCAGCGCGTGCGGCGCGTGCCAGGCCAGCACCTGCGGGTCGATGATGTTCCAGTCGTCCTCGTTGCAGACGATGGTGCCGACGCGCGGCCGCGACAACACCAGCCCCTTGGCGGCCAGCACCTTCAGCGCCTCGCGGATGACGGTGCGGCTGACGCCGTATTCGACGCCAAGTTCGTTTTCGGTCGGCAAGGAGGACCCGGCCGGGTAGCGGCCGGAAAAGATGTCCGAGGCCATCGCTTTGGTCACGTCGGGCATGACGCGTGGGCGTCGGGTGGTAGCCCCCTCGGGGGCTTTCTTCGAAATTTCGGTCACCTTAGCCCTCCTCCAAGGCGGCGAACCTGCGAGTTCGCGCAACCGGCCCGGCATTAGCGGATGCAAACGAGTTGCGCCAGCGATCGTTGGTCAGAGCATGTACATTAATTATCATACCAGATCAATTGACGAGTATGATAAAAGCGAATAGAAACGCCGACACCCGGGCTGAGCGCCCGGCCTATCGCTGGGAGGTAATCATGCGACTTTTGAAGACCGCGCTCGTCGCGGGCGCTCTTGCCGTGCTGTCCGTCACGACGATCGCTTCTGCCTATGCTCAGGACACCAAGATCGGTTTCATCGTCAAACAGCCCGAGGAACCGTGGTTCCAGGACGAATGGAAGTTCGCCGACCAGGCTGCCAAGGAAAAGGGCTTCACCCTCGTCAAGATCGGCGCCGAGGACGGTGAGAAGCTGATGTCGGCGATCGACAATCTCGGCGCCCAGGGCGCCCAGGGCTTCATCGTCTGCACGCCGGATGTGAAGCTCGGACCTGGCATCGTCGCCAAGGCCGCCGCCAACAATCTCAAGCTGATGACCGTCGACGACCGTCTGGTCGGTGCCGACGGCAAGGCGCTGGAAGACGTGCCCCATATGGGCATCTCGGCTACCAAGATCGGCGAGGCCGTCGGCCAGGCGATCGTCGATGAAATGAAGGTGCGTGGCTGGAAGGCCGACGAGGTCGGCGCCATCCGCGTCTCCTATGATCAGCTGCCGACGGCGGTCGATCGTGTCGAAGGCGCCATCTCGGTGCTGAAGGCGAACGGCTTCAAGGCCGAGAACATCTTCGACGCGCCGCAGGCCAAGACCGACACGGAAGCCGCGCTGAACGCCGCGACGGTCGTGCTCAATGCCCATGCCGACATCAAGAAATGGATCTCCTTCGGCCTCAACGACGAAGCCGTGCTGGGCGCTGTGCGCGCCTCAGAAAGCGTCGGCATCCCGGCGGACGGCATGATCGGCGTCGGCATCGGCGGCGCGGATTCGGCGATCAACGAGTTCAAGAAGCCGGCCGCCACTGGCTTTGTCGGCACCGTGATCATCTCGCCGAAGCGCCATGGCTATGAGACGGCGCTCAACATGTACGACTGGGTTGCCAACAACAAGGAGCCGGAGAAGCTGATCCTGACCTCCGGCGCACTGGCCAAGCGCGACGACTATCAGAAGGTCCGCCAGGGTCTCGGCATCGAGTAATCCTCCCTGTACAAACAGGCGGCGGCTCATCCCGCCGCCTGTTTGTCATGGCACAACAAGGATCGACGCCCGTGTCCTTTCTCGACTTCTCGCGCATCACCAAGACCTATCCGGGCGTCAAGGCACTGTCGGACGTCTCGTTCGGCGTCGACAAGGGCGCCGTGCATGGCCTGATGGGCGAGAACGGCGCCGGCAAATCCACCCTGATCAAGATCCTGTCCGGCGACCAGCATGCCGACGCGGGTGAGATAAGCATCGACGGCAAGGTCCAGGCCTATGCCTCGACCCGGGATGCCTTCGACAACGGCGTCATCGTCATTCACCAGGAACTGCAGCTCGTTCCCGAGCTCACCGTTGCCGAAAACCTCAGCCTCGGTCGCTTTCCCGCCAGCGCCGGCATCATCGCGCGCACCAGGATGCTGGACGACGTCGGCGCCAAGCTGAAATCGGCCGGCATCGACATCGACATGTGCCGCAAGGTCAAGACGCTGTCCATCGGCGAACGCCAGATGGTCGAGATCGCCAAGGCGATCATGCTCGACGCGCGCGTCATCGCACTGGACGAGCCGACCTCGTCGCTGTCGTCGCGCGAAAGCGAAATCCTGTTTGCTCTGATCGATCGGCTGCGCGGCGAGGGCAAGGTCATCATCTACGTATCGCACCGATTGGATGAGGTGTTCCGGCTTTGCGACAGCCTGACCGTGCTGCGCGACGGCAAGCTGGCGGCGCACCACATTTCGCTCAAGGGTGTCACCCGCGACCAGGTCGTCGCTGAAATGGTCGGCCGCGAGATTTCGGACATTTGGGGTTTTCGCCCGCGCACGGCAGGCGATATCAGACTGAAGATCGAGACCCTGTCCGGGACAAAGCTGAGGACGCCGGCCAGCTTCGAGGCCCGCGCCGGCGAAATCGTCGGCTTCTTCGGCCTGATCGGCGCCGGGCGCTCGGAACTGATGCGCCTGGTCTTCGGCGCCGATCCGCGCTCGAGCGGCGCCATCATTGTCGACGGCAAAGGGATCCACGCCACCGATCCGCATGGCGCGATCCGGGCCGGCGTCGTGTTGTGTTCGGAAGACCGTAAGCATGACGGCATCATCCAGGGCCGCTCGATCGAGGAGAACATCAACATCTCGTCGCGCCGCCATCACACACGCTTTGGCGTGCTCAACCGCGCCAGCGAGATCGCGACCGCCGAAACATTCATCAAGAAGCTCAAGGTGCGCACGCCGTCGCGCAAGCAGGACATCATCAACCTCTCCGGCGGCAACCAACAGAAGGTCATCCTCGGCCGCTGGCTGTCCGAGCAAGGTGTGCGGGTTCTCATCGTCGACGAGCCGACGCGCGGCATCGATGTCGGCGCCAAATCGGAAATCTACGAACTGCTCTATCAGCTTGCCGAGGACGGCATGGCGATCGTCGTCGTCTCGTCCGAACTGCCGGAGGTGATGGGCATCTGCGACCGCATCCTGGTGATGTGCGGCGGCCGCATCAGCGCTGAACTTAACCGCCACCAGTTCGCCGAGAAGGCGATCCTGGCCGCAGCCCTTCCCGACAAGAAAACCCCCGACGCGATCGCATCCTGAGGACCTCTGCCATGACCGACCGGTTGAAGAAGATCCTGCTCGGCGAACAGGGCCTCGTCGTCATCTTCGTCGTTGCCTTCGCGCTGGTGTCGGCTCTGGTGCCGAACTTCCTCACCGACCGCAACATGCTCGGCCTGCTGYAGTCGGTGGTCACAGTCGGCATCGTCGCCTGCACCATGATGTTCTGCCTCGCTGCGCGCGACTTCGACCTGTCGGTCGGCTCCATCGTCGCCTTTGCCGGCATGGTCGCGGTGATGGCGTCGAACGTCACCGGTTCGATCCTGCTTGGCCTTCTTGCGGCAATCGCCTGCGGCGCCTTCGTCGGCTTCATCAACGGCGTCGTCATCGCCAAATTCCGCATCAACGCGTTGATCACCACGCTGGCCACCATGCAGATCGTGCGGGGCCTTGCGCTGATCGCATCCGACGGCCGCGCCGTTGGCATCAACAGCCCGGATTTTTACCAGCTGGCGCTGTCGAAACTGCTCGGCATACCGACGCCGATCTGGGTGCTGGCCGTTCTCTTCGGCATCTTCGGCTTTGTCTTGAACCGCACTGTCTTCGGCAAGAACACGCTGGCCATCGGCGGCAATCCGGAGGCCTCGCGGCTGGCCGGCGTCAATGTCGACAGGACGCGCATCTGGATCTTTACGCTCCAGGGCGTCGTCTGCGGCATCGCCGGCATCCTGCTCGCGTCACGCATCACCTCCGGCCAGCCCAACGCGGCGGTCGGGCTTGAGCTTTCGGTCATCTCGGCCTGCGTGCTCGGCGGCGTCTCGCTCGCCGGCGGCCGCGCCACCATGTCGGGCGTCATCGTCGGCGTGCTGATCATGGGCATCGCCGAAAACGCCATGAACCTGCTCAACATCCCGGCCTTCTACCAGTACATCGTGCGTGGCGTTATCTTGCTCCTGGCGGTGCTGCTCGACAATCTGCGCTCGTCGGCACTGGGCCGGCGTTGACCGTCTTCGACTGGAGCAACAAGAATGGCTGAGCGCCTGTCCGGCAAACGCATCTTCCTGACAGGGGCCGCGCAAGGCATCGGGCTCGCCATCGCCGAAGCCTGTTTGGCCGAAGGGGCGAGGTTGTTCCTGGTCGACCGCGACAGCGCGTTGCTGGACAAGGCAGTTGCTGGCCTCGCCGCACCGCAAGGTCATGTAGGGCATTCCGCAGCCGACATCAGCGATGGGGCGGCGATTGCCGCGGCTGTCAGCCGGGCAAACAATGAAATCGGCCCCGTCAACGCGCTGATCAACAATGCCGGGGTCAATGTGTTCTCGACGCCGCTCGACACCAGCGAGGAGGAGTGGAACCGCAATTTCGATGTCAACGTCAAGGGCGCCTGGAATTGCAGCAAGGCAGTCTTGCCGGGCATGATCGCAAGCGGCGGTGGCGTCATCCTCAACATCGCCTCGACGCACAGCTTCACCATCATTCCGCATACCTTCCCCTATCCCGTCGCCAAGCACGCGCTGCTCGGACTGACCAAATCGCTGGCGCTCGAATATGCGGCGCAGGGCGTGCGCGTGAACGCGCTGGCGCCGGGCTATGTCGAGACGCAGAAGGCCATCGACTACTGGAGCAGTTTTCCTGATCCGGTGGCAGCGCGCGCCAACACCATGGCGCTGCATCCCGGCGGCCGAATCGCCTCGACGCACGAGATCGCGCTCGCCGCTGTGTTCATGATTTCCGACGAGTGCCCGTTCATGAACGCGGCCACCCTCGTCGTCGATGGCGGGCTGAGCCAGCTGCAGCATCCCGCCTGAACGCCAGGGAATGATCACAACCAAGAGAYGATCGCAGCACGGGTTCGGTGGGCAAAGGGTTGAACCGGGTTGGCGCCACCACCTGAGGAGAGAAATTCTAATCGCCGTCGCGCATTTAGAATAAACTAACTCTACAGAATTTATAGAATAAGCAATCTGCACTGGCGATCTGGTTTCCACCCGGACAGGACCCCGCCATGCCCAACCTTTTGCGCTCGCCCTCAATTCCGTCTGGCATAGTCGGCCAATGTCGTCAGACCGCGGGAGGCAGGTCATGACGCGGGACATCCCTGACCGCATCAAGGTGCTCTGGTTCCTGCCGACGCATGGCGACAGCCGCTATCTCGGCACATCGGAAGGCGGCAGGGCCGTCGACCTGCCCTATCTGACGCAAGTGGCAAAGGCAGCCGACACGCTGGGTTATTACGGCGTGCTGTTGCCGACCGGCCGGGCCTGCGAGGATTCCTGGGTGATCGCCTCGGCTCTGGTGCCGGCGACCGAGCGGTTGCGCTTCCTCGTTGCCGTGCGGCCCGGCCTGCAATCGCCGACGCTCGCCGCGCGCATGACCGCGACGCTCGACCGCATTTCCAACGGCCGATTGCTGATCAACGTCGTCACCGGCGGTGATCCGCTGGAGAACAAGGGTGACGGCATCTTCCTGTCGCACGCCGAGCGCTATGAAGTGACGCAGGAATTCCTGCAGATCTACAAGCGCGTGCTGAGCGGCGAGACGGTCGAGCACGAAGGCAAGCATTTCCGCGTCGAGGATGGCCGGCTGCTGTTTCCGCCGGTGCAGACGCCGTACCCGCCGCTCTATTTCGGCGGCTCCTCCGACGCCGGATCCGTGGTGGCGGCGCAGGAGATCGACAAATACCTGACCTGGGGCGAGCCGCCCGCCGATGTCGAGCGCAAGCTGGACGGCGTGCGCGAACTGGCCGAGAAGGCCGGCCGCAAGCTTTCCTTCGGCATCCGCCTGCATGTCATCGCGCGTGAGACGACCGAACAGGCCTGGGCCGCGGCGGACAGCCTGATCAGCCGGCTCGACGACGCGACGATCGCCTCGGCGCAGAAGGTCTTTGCCCGCATGGATTCGGTCGGCCAGGCGCGGATGAGCGCACTGCACGGCGGCAACCGCGCCAAGCTCGAGATTGCACCCAATCTGTGGGCCGGTGTCGGCCTGGTGCGCGGCGGCGCTGGAACAGCGCTTGTCGGTGACCCCGACACGATTGCCGAACGCATCGACGAGTACCGGCGCCTCGGCATCGATACCTTCATCCTGTCCGGCTATCCGCATCTCGAAGAAGCCTACCGCTTCGGCGAATTGGTCCTGCCGAAACTGCCCACCGATCATCCGGTGAAGGCTGCCGGCTCGTCGGTCAACACCGGCCCGTTCGGCGAGACCATTGCCGGCGACCACCGGCCGAAGTCACTCGCCAGCGCCTCGTGAACGCGCTCCCCCCGACCCGTCGGTTGCGCGTCGCCATCACCGGTGGCGGCTTTTCCGGCGCTGCGGTGGCCTGGCATCTGGCACAGGCATCTCGGTCGGAGCGCCTGTCGATTTCCGTGATCGAGCCGCGACCGGCGCTCGGCGGCGGCCTTGCCTATTCCAGCGAGGAGCCCGCGCACCGGGTCAATGTCCCGGCGCTCAGAATGAGCATGGCTCCCGATGATCCGCAGCATTTTGCGCGCTGGTTGAGCCGTGATGGGGAACTCGAACGCGATCCGGACGCCATCTGGAAGAATGGCGACGCCTATCCGCGTCGGCGCGTGTTCGGTCGCTACGTCGCCGAGCACCTCGCTCCCTGGCTCGGTTCGGGCGCGGTGCGTCATGTCGGCGGTCTCGCCACACATGTCGCACGTGACACGGATGGCAGGGGCTGGACCGTGCACACCACCAGCGGGCCGGTCGCCGCTGACATCGTCGTCCTGGCGGCGACGCATCCGCTGCCCAATATTCCCGCCGCATTGACCTCGCTGGCGGAGGCGCCGGGATTCATCGCCGATCCGTACGCTCCTGCAGCACTTGCCGGGATCGGGCGAGAAGCGTCGGTGCTGATCGTCGGCTCCGGACTGACCTCGGCCGACATGGTTGCCGAACTCGATCGTCGCGGGCATCGCGGCCGCATCCTGGCGCTGTCTCGCCGCGGGCTGCGCTCGCGCGGCCACCCTGACATCAGGGGTGAGGCCTTCGGCGACTTTGCGTCCGAGCCGGCCACGACGGCGCTGCTTCTGCTCAAGACCATCCGTGCGACGCTGGCAGCGGCACAGGCAGCCAATGTCAACTGGCAGTCCGTCTTCGACCAGCTGCGCCAGCAGGGACCGGTGCTGTGGGCAGCACTTGCCCCGCCCGAGCGGGCAAGGTTGGTCCGCCAGCTGCGCGTGTTCTGGGACGTGCATCGCTTCAGGATCGCACCGCAGGTCGCGGCCGTGCTCGACCGCCGCCATGCAGCCGGCACAGTCGACAACATCGCCGCCAGGCTTGTCGCATCGAACCATGAGGACGCGAGGCTGGCGGTCAGCTTTCAACGGCGCGGGCAGACACGGATCGAGACGGCCCGCTTCGACGCGGTCATCAACACCACGGGCCCGGCGCATGGGCAGGCACTACAGAACAACCCGGCACTGCGCTCGCTGACCGAGGCCGGGCTGATCGGGGCCGACCCCTACGGGCTCGGTATCGAGACAAGTCGCGACAGCCGCGCCGTTGCCCGGGACGGCAGGGTGGTCACGACGCTCTTTGTCGCCGGTCCGCTGGCACGGGGGACTTTCGGCGAACTCATGGGCCTGCCGGAGGTTGCCCGCCACGCCCAGGCGGTCGCGGCCGAGATTGCAAAGCTGCTCGACACGCCAGCCGAGGCCGTCGGCGCCACTGCCGCGCACGGTCTGGTCACGGACTGACAACCGGAAGCCGGGTTGGCCGCGCAAAATTGGTATTTCCGTCCCGAGAGGGCACTAAAAACGGAAAATCCTTCTTTGTATATATATTCTATAAACATAATAAATATTGGCGAAACCCGGCTGCGGTCGGATCGATCAACGACACAGCCTGAAGGGGAGACAGTTCATGGCACACGCAGAGACCGACGCGATCAAATTCGCCTACTGGGTGCCCAATGTTTCGGGCGGCCTGGTGATCTCCAACATCGAGCAGCGCACCAACCATTCGGCTGAATACAATCGCAAGCTGGCGCAGATCGCCGAGAAGGCCGGCTTCGACTATGCGCTCAGCCAGATCCGTTTCACCGCCGGCTACGGCGCCGACGAGCAGCATGAGTCGGTGGCGTTCAGCCATGACCTGCTGGCGGCGACCACCACGCTCAAGGTCATAGCGGCGATCCTGCCCGGACCGTGGAATCCGGCGCTGGCGGCCAAGCAGATCGCCACCATCAGCTACCTGACCAACGGCCGCGTCGCCATCAACCTCGTTTCCGGCTGGTTCCGTGGCGAGTTCCACGCCATCGGCGAGCATTGGCTCGACCATGACGAGCGCTATCGCCGCTCGGAGGAATTCATCCGTTCGCTGCGCGGAATATGGACGCAGGACAGCTTCACCTTCCGTGGCGATTTCTATCGCTTCAACGAATATTCGCTGAAGCCGAAGCCGCCGCATCCGCTGCCCGAAATCTTCCAGGGCGGCTCGTCGCGCGCCGCGCGCGACATGGCATCGCGCGTTTCGGACTGGTACTTCACCAATGGCAACACACCGACCGAGATCGCCAAACAGGTGGATGACATCCAGGCCAAGGCAAAGGCCAACAACCATTCGGTCAAGGTCGGCGTCAATGCCTTCGCCATCGTCCGCGAAACCGAGGACGAGGCGAAGGCGGTGCTCGCCGAAATCATCGCCAAGGCCAATCCCGAAGCGGTCAACGCCTTTGGCCATGAGGTCAAGAATGCCGGCAAGGCCTCGCCGGAAGGTGAGGGCAACTGGGCGAAATCGTCCTTCGACGATCTGGTCCAGTACAATGACGGCTTCCGCTCGAACCTGATCGGCACGCCGAGGCAGGTCGCCGAGCGCATCGTCGACCTGAAGCGCGCCGGCGCCGATCTCATCCTGCTCGGCTTCCTGCACTTCCAGGAAGAGGCAGAGTATTTCGGCAAGCATGTCATCCCGCTCGTTCGCGAGCTGGAAGACAGCGAGGCGGCAGCCTCGCTGGCGGCGGAATAGCCACCCTGAAAGGTTGGCCGGACAGGCGCCGGCCAACCCACGAATGAAGCTTGCCCGGCGCGCTCGATCCTTCGAGCGGCAGCGAGGATTTGCGCGCCTGAGGGTGCAATCGAGGACGATTGGAATGCCGTTGCCAAGTTATGCCCTCGGAGCGATGGAGGCTTCGGTCTATGCGCCGGAAATCTTGGCGCGCGGCCTGCCGTCAACTCTGCCGCCAGTGCAGCCAGCCGAAGACCGCGCCGAGCACACAGGGCTTGCCGCGCAAGCCGCCCCACTGCTTTCACTTCAGGGCATCGGCCTGTCGTTTGGCGGCGTCGTCGCACTGGCCGATATCGACCTGTCGGTTCTATCAGGCGAGATCCGCGCCATCATCGGCCCGAACGGCGCCGGCAAGAGCTCGCTGATCAACGTCATCAGCGGCGTCTACCGGCCGGATCGCGGTCATGTCCTGCTCGACGGGATCAGTCACGCCCAGGTCCCGACGCAGCGGCTGGCGCATCTCGGCGTCGCCAGGACCTTCCAGAACCTTGCCCTGTTCAAGGGCCTCAGCGTCCTCGACAATGTCGCCTCAGGCCTTGCCTACAAGGTCGGCTCCAACTTTGCCGGCCAGGTGCTCGGCATCGGCCGCTCGCGCGGCGAGCAGCGCGACACTCTGAGCCGCGCCGATCAGATCCTCGAATTCCTCGACCTCACCGCCGTTCGCGATCGTCTTGTCGGCACCTTGCCGTACGGATTGCAGAAGCGGGTCGAACTTGCCCGCGCGCTGGTCGCGCAGCCGCGCCTGCTTTTGCTCGACGAACCGATGGCCGGCATGACCGCGAGCGAAAAGAGCGAGATGGCGGGCTTCGTGCGTGCCGCGCGCGACCGCTTCGCCACCACCGTCGTGCTGATCGAGCATGATGTCGGCGTCGTCATGGGCCTGTCCGACCGCATCGCCGTTCTCGACTACGGCCGCAAGATCGCCGACGCCACGCCCGACGAAGTCAGGAACGACCAGCGCGTCATCGATGCCTATCTCGGCGTCGCCTCGGACAATGAGGATGGGGCAGGCATATGATCGCCGACTTCGATTATCAGTTCTTCATCGAAGTGCTCGTCGGTGGCCTGCTCTCCGGCGTCATGTACTCGCTGGTCGCCATCGGCTTCGTGCTGATCTACAAGACCTCAGGCGTGCTCAATTTCGCGCAAGGCGCGCTGCTCCTGTTCGCGGCGCTCACCTTCGTCAGCCTGGTCGAACGCGGCATCCCCTTCGCGCTGGCGCTGGTGGTCACCTTCACCATCATGGTGGCGATCGGCATCGCCATCGAGCGCACCGTGCTGCGGCCTCTCACCAACAAGCCGCCGATCACGCTGTTCATGGCCACGCTTGGCCTCTCCTACATCATCGAGGGCGCCGCCCAGTTGATCTGGGGCACGCAGGTCCACGGCCTCGATCTCGGCATCGAGGACGTGCCGCTGGAAATCGGCGGCGTGCTGATCAGCCAGTTCGATATCTTTGCCGCCGTGGTGGCCGCCGGCATGGTTCTGCTTTTGTCGTTGTTCTTCCGCTACACCCGCATCGGCCTCAGCTTTCGCGCCGTCGCCGACGACCAGTTCGCGGCCCTCGCGGTTGGCCTGCGCCTGCCCTTGATCTGGGGCACCGTCTGGGCGGCGGCCGGCCTCGTCGCGCTGGTGGCAGGTTTGCTCTGGGGGGCTCGCCTTGGCGTGCAGTTCTCGCTGTCCCTGGTGGTGCTGAAGGCGCTGCCGGTGCTGGTGCTCGGCGGCTTCGATTCCATCCTCGGCGCCATCGTCGGCGGACTGCTGATCGGCGCCAGCGAAAAGCTCGCCGAGGTCTATATCGGCGACTATTTCGGCGGCGGCATCGAGAGCTGGTTCGCCTATGTCGTCGCGCTCGTCTTCCTCTTGATCCGTCCTTCCGGCCTGTTCGGCCAGAAGCTCGTCGAAAGGATCTGAGCCATGACCGCGATACCAAGCGATTTCTCCTCCGCGCCGGTGCTGCCGAAATGGACCGCGCCCGTCCTGCTGCTCGCCTTCGCCTACGGCGTCGTGCCATTGATTGGCTCGAGCTACCTGTTCGAGGCCATCCTGCTGCCGTTCCTGGCGCTCAGCCTCGCCGGCGTGGGCTTGAATATCCTGACCGGCTATGCCGGCCAGGTTTCGCTGGGCAGCGCCGCCTTCATGGCGGCGGGCGCCTTCGCCGCCTATAATTTCAACCTGCGGGTCGAGGGCCTGCCGCTGATCGGCAGCATTGTCCTGGCCGGTCTGGTCGCGGCCGCGATCGGCATCGTCTTCGGCCTGCCGAGCCTGCGGCTGAAGGGCTTCTATCTCGCGGTTTCGACGCTTGCCGCACAGTTCTTTGTCCAGTGGGCGCTGACCAAGTTCAGCTGGTTCTCCAACGACTCGGCGTCCGGCGTCATCGATGCGCCAAGACTATCAATAGCCGGCTACGCTCTCGATGGCGCCGTCGGCCGTTATCTCTTTGCGCTGACCATCGTCGCCGTCCTCACCTTCCTTGCTTATCGGCTGGTGTCGTCACAGACCGGGCGCAACTTCATCGCCATCCGCGACAATGAAACCGCCGCCCGCATCATCGGCATCCCGGTCCTGAAGACCAAGCTTCTGGCCTTCGCCATCTCGTCCTTCATCATCGGCGTCGCCGGCGTCATCTGGGCCTTCGCCTATCTGCGGACCGTCGAGCCGGATGGTTTCGACCTCGATCGCTCGTTCCAGATCTTGTTCATCATCATCATCGGTGGCCTGGCCTCGATCCGCGGCGCCTTTTTCGGTGCCGCCCTCATCGTGGTCTTTCCGCTCGCTCTGTCTCGCCTCGGCGGCTTTCTGTTCGGCGATCTCTTTGACTCGGGCGTGCTCGACATGAGCCAGCGCATCGTGCTGGGCGCGCTCATCATCCTGTTTCTGATCCTCGAACCCGACGGGCTGGTGGCGCTGTGGGACAGGATCCGAAGACGGCTCCTGTTCGCCTGGCAGTCGACATGAGCTGATCCGGGGCAACCGCCCCGAACTGAAAATGAACCAGAGGCCGGACCCAAGACGGCCCATACCGGGAGTACCTAGCCATGACCTTCCTGAGCACCATCAAGGCGGCGGCGCTGTCCGCGGCGATGATCGTGTCGGTGGCCTTGCCCGCCGCCCACGCCAACGAGCAATATTTCCCTCTGCAAAGCTACCGCGTCGGGCCCTATGCGGCCGGCGGCACCGGCTTCTTCGGCGGCTTCATCGACTATCTCAATCTCATCAACATCCGCGACGGCGGCGTCAACGGCGTCAAGCTGACCTGGGACGAATGCGAGACCCAGTATGAGGTCGAGCGCGGCGTCGAGTGCTACGAACGGCAGAAGAGCCATGCCGGCGCCGCCGCCTGGAACCCGCTCTCGGTCGGCATCGCCTACGCCATGATCGACCGCATCACCGCCGACAAGGTGCCGCTGATCACCGTCAACCATGGCCGAACCGACTCCACCGACGGCCGTGTCTTCCCTTACGTCTTCCCGCTGCTGCTCAATCCCTACAGCGAGACGTCCGGCATCGTGAACTACATCGCCTCGAAGGAAGGCGGCATCGACAAGCTCAAGGGCAAGAAGATCGTCGTGCTCTATCACGGCTCGCCTTACGGCAAGG
This sequence comes from Mesorhizobium sp. P5_C1, assembly GCF_054049815.1. Taxonomy (NCBI): domain Bacteria; kingdom Pseudomonadati; phylum Pseudomonadota; class Alphaproteobacteria; order Hyphomicrobiales; family Phyllobacteriaceae; genus Mesorhizobium; species Mesorhizobium sp. P5_C1. The sequence continues at coordinate 28,098 of NZ_JBFULQ010000003.1, forward strand.
AGACCATCCCGATCTACGAGTTGCTGGCGCAGAAATACGGCTTCACCGTGCAGCAGATCGAGGTGCCGCATCCCGGCAACGAGCAGCAGTCGCAGTGGCTGACCATCCGCCGCGCCAAGCCGGACTTCGTCGTCCTGCGCGGCTGGGGCGTGATGAATCCGGTGGCGTTGAAGACGGCGGTCAAGGTCGGTTATCCCGTCGACCATATCGTCGGCAATGTCTGGTCGAATTCGGAAGAGGACGTGATCCCGGCCGGCGACGCCGCCAAGGGCTACACCGCCATCACCACGCAGGCCTCCGGCAACTCCTATCCGGTGGTGCAGGAGATCGTGAAGACGGTCTACGACGCCGGCAAGGGCAATCTGGAAGACAAGTCGCGCATCGGCTCGGTCTACCACAACCTCGGCATCGTCAACGGCATCCTCAATGTCGAGGCGATTCGTGTTGCGCAGGAGAAGTTCGGCCATCGCACACTGACCGGCGACGAGGTCCGCTGGGGCTTCGAACATCTCAAGCTTGATCCCGCCAAGGTCGAGGCACTCGGCGCCAAGGACCTGTTCCATTCGATCAATGTCAGCTGGGACAATCACGAGGGCGAGGGCTACGTGACCTTCCAGCAGTGGGACGGCAAGAAATGGAATGTCGTCTCCGACTGGATCGCGCCGGACTGGGCTCTGCTGCGGCCGATCATCGAGAAGTCTGCCGAGGCCTATGCCGCGGAGAAAGGCATCAAGTTGCGCACAGCCGATGACGCCGATGCCGTGACCACCAACTGATTAATCCAAGACGGGCGTCACGGCCAGTTTTCCGCGACGCCCGGCCCATTTCCGGTTTTCGAACCACGGGAAGTAAGAGCTCATGCCAAACGATGACGTCATTCTTGTCGTGGACGCAGTTCATGCGACCTACAACCACGCCATCACCGCCTTGCACGGCGTCAGCTTCGAGCTCAGGCGCGGCGAGATCCTGGCGCTGCTCGGCGCCAACGGCGCCGGCAAGACCACCACGCTGAAGGCCGTCTCCAACCTGCTGCCGGCCGAGCGCGGTCAGGTCAATGCCGGCACCATCCGCTATGACGGCAGCGATGTCTCGCGCCGCCAGCCGGGCGATCTGGTGCGCGCCGGGCTGGTGCAGGTGCTGGAAGGTCGGCATTGCTTCAAGAGCCTCACGGTCGAGGAGAACCTGGTCGCCGGTGGCATCGGCCGCAGCGGCCGCCGCGCCGAGATCAACGGGGATCTCGAGCGGATCTACGGTTATTTCCCCCGTCTCAAGGAGAAGCGCCGGACCCTGTCCGGCCTCACCTCTGGCGGCGAGCAGCAGATGACGGCCATCGGCCGGGCGTTGATGTCGCGGCCGCGTCTTCTGGTTCTCGACGAACCGTCGATGGGGCTCGCGCCGCTCATCGTCCAGGACATCTTCCAGACGCTCCGGAAACTCAACCGTGAGACCGGCCTGTCGATCCTGGTCGCCGAGCAGAATTCGGCGGTCGCACTTAGATATGCCGACCACGCCACGGTGCTCGAAAACGGTGTCTCCGTTCTCTCTGGTGCGGCTGCCGAGCTTCGCCAGCGTGAGGATGTGCGTGCCTTCTACCTGGGGCAACAGGCATCGCCGGCCGCCAAACCAGCTCACCTCCATGCCGTTGCCTGAACCGAAATACGAAGGAGCAGTAAAATGACCGTCTCGACCGTCAAGACCGACCACGCTTCCGCCGCCGTGCCGCCAGTCGCAAGGCCAACCGCGTCGGCGCACATCATCAAGGACGACGCCGAAGCAATTGCCATCGCCGAAGCGCTCGCCGCCGAATTCGCCAGGGATTCCTCCCGGCGCGACCGCGAGCGGATCTGGCCCGTTGCCGAACTCGATGCGTTTTCGCAAAGCGGCCTGTGGTCGATCAATGTGCCGAAGGCATTCGGGGGTCCCGAATTGTCCTATGCCACCCTCGCCAGGGTGATCGAGATCATCTCGGCGGCGGATTCCTCGATCGGTCAGGTTGCGCAGAACCATCTTGGTGTCGTCGCCGCCATTCGTACGGTGTCGGATGCGGATCAGCAGAAGCTGCTGTTCGCCGAAGTGCTGAAAGGCACGCGGTTCGGCAACGCCTTTTCCGAGTTCGGCTCCAAGCGCGCCGCCGATTTCGAGACCCGCTTCACCGATGCCGGCGATCATGTCGTCGTCAACGGCCGGAAATTCTATTCGTCCGGCGCGCTGCTCGCTCATCTGGTGCCGATCGTGGCGCTCGATGACGAGGGCCGTGCCTGGTATGCGATCGCCGACCGCGCCGCGCCCGGCCTGACGGTCATCGACGACTGGTCGAGCTTCGGCCAGCGCACGACGCTGTCCGGCACAGTCATCATCGACAATGTCAAGGTGCCGAAGACGCATCTGGTGCCCGGCTACAAGGGCTATGACAAGCCGACCGCCGACGGCGCCATCTTCCAGATCATCCAGGTGGCGGTGGACACCGGCATCGCCCAGGCGGCGATCGACGAGACGGTCAGTTTCGTCAGGACCAAGAGCCGCGCCTGGATCGACAGCGGCGTCGACAATGCCTGGGACGATCCCTACACCATCCAGGCCATCGGCGACCTGACGCTGCGCCTGCACGCTGCGCAGGCGCTGCTGGAAAAGGCCGGCCTGGCGATAGACCGGGCGGTGGCCGAGCCGACCGCCGAGACGGTGGCGCATGCGCAGATCGTCACCGCCGAGGCGAAAATCTTGTCGACGGAAATCGCCATCGCCGCCACCAACAAGCTGTTCGAACTGGCGGGAACCCGCTCGACGCTGGCCGAGCACAATCTCGACCGGCATTGGCGCAACGCCCGCACGCACACGCTGCACGATCCGGTGCGCTGGAAATACTCCATCCTCGGTAAGTATTTCCTCAACGGCGAAAATCCGCCGCTGCACGCCTGGAGCTGATTTTTCCACCGGCGGGCACAGGTTCGCCGCATCAGACATCGATCATCAAGAGGCCCACTGCCATGTCAAATCCAACAGTCGTCGGCTTTTCCGGCAACATCACCCGGCCGTCAAAGACGCGCGCCTTCGTCGATCTGGTCACTAGGGACATAGCAGCCCGCCACGGCCTGTCGGCGAGCACCTATGATATCGAGGATCTTGGTTCTTCGCTGGGAACGGCAAGATGGGCTCGCGATCTCGACAGCCAGGCGCGCACAATCCTCGAGGAAATCCTCGCTGCCGACGTGCTCGTCGTGGGGTCGCCGACCTACAAGGGCAGCTATACCGGCCTGTTCAAGCACTTCTTCGACCTGATCGATCCGGCCGCGTTGCGGGGAAAGCCCATCCTGTTGACCGCGACCGGCGGTGGCGAGCGCCACGCCTTGATCGTCGAGCACCAGCTGCGGCCGCTGTTCGGCTTCTTCGAGGCCTTCACGCTGCCCACCGCCGTCTACGCCACCGACAAGGATTTTACCGACGGCGTGCTGCGCTCCGATGCCATCCTGAAGCGTGCTGCTCAGGCGGTGGACGAGGTCGGATTCGTGCTGGCCAACCGCTCGGCAGGCAGGATCGCCGCCGAGTAGCATTCCGCCGACGGATTGCGACGATAATTCCTGTGGGCGGTGGCCTCGCTTACGCGCAATTTACGACCGCCCGCTACATCTGTTCCCGTCTGATTCGTCTGGGACAGGAACGTCATGAGCAAAGCCCTCACATCCTTCGCACTGGTCGCGGTGCTGACCGCATTGCTCATGGCGTTGAGCCTGGCCGTGGCCAGGCACGGCTATCCCTATGGTGCGATCGGCGTCAGGCGGCTCGATGGCATTGCCGATGCCGGAACATTCATACCGCTTGCCGCGGTCTATTTCTTCAGCGCCCTGCTGATGATGATCCTGCCGATCAGGGCGGCCAGCATCGTTCTCACCCATGCCGCCGATGCGGTCTTCTGGACCGTGATCGTGCTGTTTGCAGCCATCGTCGGCTGTCTCGCCGCCAGATGGGCCTTCGGCCAGGGCAGCGCCGTGTGGGCGCTGCTCAACTGGCGGTTCCTGTTTGCCGCAGCGATCGTCGGTTGCCACTTCGTCTTGAACGAGTTGCGCCGCAATGTGCTGCTGCGCAGCCTGTTCTTCGTGGTTTTCGCCGCTGCGACGCTGGCCTGCCTGTTCTGGTCGTTCTCACTCTGATCAGATCATAGCCGGCTAGTTTCCTGACCCGGCGGTGATGTTGCTGGCTGCCGTCTTCATCCATGTCCAGAGATAGGCGGCAAGCCCGCGATCGACATGAATACGCAGCCTGCCCTGATGGCGATAGACAACGGCGCTGATGCCGGCGAAGGAAAGTGCCGCACTGGCACTCGCTTGCTTGGGGTCGAGTGTCGTCCCACGGGCGATGAAAGCGTCGAGCGCCGAGCCTTCGACCTCGAACACCTGCAGCCCGGCGCTGATCGCCGTCACCGCGAAGCCTTCTGCGTGCCAGCCCATCGCGACGGCGAGTGGGCTGTTCGACACGACGAGCAGCCGGTCGCGCGCCAGCCGCGCCGCATGGCGGTCGCCTTGCGCTGTGCCAAAGGCACCGACCCCATTTCCGTCCAGGCCGGACGCCCGCGACCAGGCGTCGAGGTCGCCGCTGACCAGCAACTGATTGAGGCCGGCGGTCGCGCGCGCCATGAGGCCGGGTGCCGTGATGACCGCCGACTGCCAGTCGGGCGCGACAGACCATTTTTCAGCGAGATCACGCATGCAGCCGGTCTCCTGCCGGGTCGAAGGCGCAAGGCGCGGCAATCGTCGCCTTGCTGACCTTGCCGAGGTGCTGGATGTCGATCGTCTCGCCGTGGCGGGCGGCGCCGCGTTCGATCAGCCCAAGTGCGACCGGACGACCGAGTGCTGGGCTCTGGTAGCTCGAGGTGACAAAGCCCTGGCTGCGCAATCTGCCGTCGCTCCGCCTGACGCCATGCGCGCCGGTCGGCAGCGGCGCTTCGCCTTGCGGCACTGTCAGTCCGACAAGCTGCAGGCGGTCGCCGCGCGAAGCCTCCTCGGTGAACAACGAGCGGCGGCCGACGAATTCGCCCTGACGTTTGGCGCGCGGACCATCGACGCCGAGGTCATTCGGCAGCGTGGTGCCGTCAGTGTCCTTGCCAATGACGATAAACCCCTTCTCGGCCCGCAGGATCATCAATGCCTCGAGGCCGATGACAACGGCGTCGAACGCCTGGCCGGCATGGCGCAGGTGCGCCCACAGCGGCTCGGCGCGATCAGCCCGGATGGAGATCTCGTAGCTCCTGTCGCCGGTGAAGCTGACGCGGGCGATGCGGACCTCGTCACTGGCATAGGAGCCATGGCTGACCGCCATATGCGGCAGGTCGGCATCGTCGAGCGAGAGGCCGAGATCCAGCGTTTCGAGCAACTTCCGGGCGTTAGGCCCGGAAACGGTCAGCGTCGCCATTTCGGCGGTGGCGTTGTGGATGTAGACGGCGCCGCGCCCGAAGCGGTCCTGGCGCCACTCCTCGAGCCGCGCATGCACTGCAGCGACATGCGAGGACGAGCACGACACCACGAAGCGATGCTCGTCGAGCCGAACCAGCACGCCGTCATCGAAGACCACGCCATTCTCCGACAGCATGAAGCCATAGCGGCAGCGGCCGGGTTTCAGCGTCGACATGGTGTTGTAGTAGATGAAATCGACGAACTCGGCCGCCTTGGGTCCGATCACCTCGATCTTGCCGAGCGTCGAACCATCGAACAGCGCGACCGACTGGCGAGCGCGCCGCGCCTCGTCCGCGATAGAGCGTTCCGCGTCGGCGTTGCCGCCATAGTGAGCCGGGCGCAGCCAGCCGCCATACTCCTGGAAGACGGCGCCGCTGGCACGATGCACGCTCTCGAGCGGCAGCCGGCGCACCGGCGCCATCAGTTCGCCGGCGCGCGCGCCGGCGAAGCTCTCCAGCGGCACCGGCGTGAACGGCGGGCGATAGGTGGTGGTGCCGACCTCCGGCACCGTGCGGCCGGTGATCCCGGCCATCAGCGCCAGACCCGGCAGGTTGGAGGTCTTGCCCTGGTCGGTCGCCATGCCGAGCGTCGTGTAGCGCTTCAGATGTTCGACCGAGACGAAGTTTTCGCGTGCCGCCAGTTCGACGTCCTTCACCGTCACGTCGTTCTGGTAGTCGATCCAGACGCGTCCCTTCGAGCCGGGCATCGGCCATGCCGCGAGAATGCCGCCCGTCGCTTCCGGCCCGGTGCTGCGCGGTACTGCCGTGGTCGTTTGGCCACGCGATGCAATAGCCTTGCCGGCGCCAGCAAAAACCTCCGACAAGGAAACCGCATCGGCTGCGGCGCCGGCCACGGCGATACCGTAGACCGGATCGCCGGGCAGGAAGGCGGCGCGCGCCTCGCTCCAGGCGAGCTTGCCCCTGGCCTGGCCGAAGAGATGAATGGTCGGCGACCAGCCACCCGAAACCAGCACGCAATCGGCATCCAGCCTGGTGCCGTCATCGAGGGTCACGGCTTGGACACGCAACATGCCCTGCGCGGCGGCGAGGCTGCGTCCCGCGATCAGCCGGACATTGGCAGGCCCGGCGGGCGTGTCGTCGCGCCGCAGATCGACAAGCGTGACTTCGGCGCCGGCCGTGGCGAGCGCCTCCGCCACTTCATAGGCGCTGTCATTGTTCGTGGCGATGACGATCCTGCGGCCGACCAGCACCGCATGCCGCCTGAGATAGGCGAGTGCGGCATCCGCCGACATGATGCCCGGCAGGTCGTTGTTGGCGAAGGGCAGCGGCCGCTCGATGGCGCCGGTCGCCAGCACGATCTGGCGCGGCCTGACCCGCCACAGCGTGTCCGGCCGTCCGTCGCGATGGCGCTGGTTCAGGCCGACCAGATTGTGGTCGTAGATGCCGAAGGCGGTGGTCGAAGACAGGACCAGGTGACCGGCTGCGGCAAGCTCCGCAACCACCTCCTCGATCCAGTCGGCGACCGGCTTGCCGTCGATCTCACCAGTCCGGTGGCCGAGCGATCCGCCCGGCCTCAGTTGGTCGTCGACCAGCGTGACGGTGAGACCCGCGCCGGCCGCCAGCCTTGCCGCCGCCAACCCGGCCGGTCCCGCGCCCACCACCAGCACGTCGCAATGGTGGTTGATCTGGTCGGCTGTGCCCTGCGATGTCCAGTCCGTATCGACCGTGCCCAGCCCCGCCATGGCGCGGATGCGCGGCTCGAACATGTGCCAGTCTGGCCACATGAAGGTCTTGTAGTAGAACGCCGCTGGAATGAAGCGGGAGAAGCGATCGAGGAAGGCGTTGCGGTCGCTCAATGCATTGGGCGTGGCGTTGACGCTTTTCGCCACCAGCCCCTCGCGCGCCGCCTCGGTCGTGGCTCGCGTGTTCGGCGTCGCCGGCACGCTGCCGCCGATATCGACCAGTGCGTTCGGCTCCTCGACGCCGGCGCCCCAGATGCCGCGCGGCCGGTGATACTTGAAGCTGCGGCCGACGACCGCGACATCGCCGGCCAGCAGCGCCGAGGCGATGGTGTCGCCGGCAAAGCCGTGCACGGTGGCGCCGTCGAAGCTGAAGCGGACCGGCCGCGACCGGTCGATCGCGCTGCCGCCGGTGGCGAGGCGCGAGGCGGTCACGCTGCGTGCTCCCCACCGAGAGCGGTTGAGGACAGCACCGTGTGGGTGACGGTGTCACGTTCCATGACGAAGAACTCGCCGCAGTTCATATGCACCCAGATTTCGCGCGCGGTGCCTTTCGGGTTGGAACGCAGATAGAGGTAATCAGCCCAGCGCTCGACCGGCACATCGACGCCATCCGGCCGCGTGTTGCCGGCATCGCCGCCATAGTGGAACTCGGTTTCGTCGCGCGGGCCGCAGAACGGGCAAGGGAAAAGCTGCATAAAGTCCTCTTAATGCGCGATGCCGGAGCCTGCCGCTTCGTCGATCAGTCGCCCACTAGCGAAGCGATCCAGATCGAAGGGACGGCTGATGTCGTTGTGCTTGCCTGTTGCCAGCAATTGCGCCAGCAGCGTGCCGCCGGCGGGGATGGCCTTGAAGCCCCCCGTGCCCCAGCCGCAATTGAGGAACAGGCCGGGCAACGGCGATTCACCGATGATGGGTGAGGAGTCCGGCACGACATCGACGATCCCGGCCCATTGCCGCATCAGCTTCAACTGGCCGAAGATCGGGAACATCTCCAGCACGCCGGCAATCACCGTCTCCAAGGAGGGCAGATTGCCGCGCTGCGCATAGGAGGGGATGCGGTCGAGCCCGCCGCCGATGACAATCTCGCCCTTGTCCGACTGGCTGACATAGACGCCTGTGCCGGGCGACAGCACCACCGTGTCGAGGATCGGCTTGACCGGTTCGGAAACGCAGGCCTGCAGCGCGTAGGAGTTGATCGGCAGGCGAAAGCCGGCCTTGGCCGCCAGCACCGAGGAATGTCCGGCGACCGCCATGCCGGTGCGGTCGGCACGGATCGCGCCCCGCGTCGTCTGGACGCCGCGGCAGCGGCCGCCCTCGATGATGAAATCGGTGATCTCGCAGTTCTGGATGATGTCGACGCCGAGCCGGCTCACCGCCCGCGCGTAACCCCAGGCGACCGCGTCATGGCGCGCCGTACCGGCCCGGCCTTGCCAGATGCCGCCGAACACCGGGAAGCGCGCATCGGTTGAGAAATTGTAGATCGGCGCCACCCGGCGCACATCCTCGGGCGAAAACAGCTCCGCATCGATTCCGTTGATCTGCATGGCGTTGACGGTGCGCGCCCCAACCTCCATTTCGGCGGTGCTGTGACAAAGATTGACCATGCCGCGCTGCGACAGCATGACATTGTAGTTCAGATCCCTGGACAACCCCTCGTAGAGCCGGTGCGCCAGCCCATAGAGCTCTACGCTTTCCGGATAATAGTAATTGGAGCGTACCACGGTGGTGTTGCGGCCGGTGTTGCCGCCACCGATCCAGCCCTTTTCCAGCACTGCAACCCGGCTGATATTATGGTTCCTTGCCAGGTAGTAAGCTGTCGCCAGCCCATGGCCGCCGCCGCCAATGACGATCGCGTCATAGGATGGCTTCGGTTCGGGCGATCGCCAAGCGGGCTGCCAGCCGGTCTGGCCGACCAGACCCTCCTTGAAGAGCGACAAAGCGGAATAAATTCTGGTCATGGCGTGCCGGGCAAGCTGCTCTCTCAGTTTAAAGCGTAATGGTATTGTACATATATGTCTAGTACGCCTGTCCATCGTGCACGTAGTGGATAGGTGCTAGCGTTTGCGCGAAATCGTCTCCTCGACGTAGCGCGAGAACGCCTCGACATCCTCTGCCAAAGGCTCCTGGCCGGTGAAGCTGCGCAGATACAAGGCGACCTGAGCCAGGCGGCCGCTCATTGGCTCGTTGAGTTCGAGGGAGTAATAGCCGATCTGCATGAAATAGAGCACGCGGGCGCGCACGAACGCGTCTTCTTCGTCATAGCCGTGACGCACGAACATGTCGCGAATGGCATCGACGCGCTCCTCATCGGCCTCGTCGAGCGCGCGCCTGATGGCAGGCGAGCGACGGGCCCAGGCCCTGATCGCGAAATCGAGCTGCGGATCGAACAGCCTTTCGTCCACCCAGCACTCGAAGATGCTCATTACCCCGCGGATCACGGTCGCGGAGGGCCGTCTGGCGCGTTCGACGATGAACCTGGTGTTGGTCTGCCGCCAGTAGTCCAGCAACTGGTCGAGCAGGTCCTGACGGCTCTTGAAATACCAGTAGAAGCTGGAGCGCGAGACGTCGAGCTTCTGGCCAAGGGTCAGCACGCGGACGCGTTCGACACCATCCGAGATCAACGTTTCGAGCGCAAGCTTGAGCCAGTCTTCGCGGGTGGCCTTGATGTTTCCGGTGGCGCCGGCGCGCTGGATCGTCGTATCTGTGGCTTCCATAGGCACGACGCATGACACGCTGCATCAGGCAAATCAAGGCTATGGACACTTCTGTCCAGGTCAATTCGGCCTGGCCCGGATGATGCCTCACGTATGGCGCTGTCGCCGCCGCGCCATCGGCATGATGCCAGGCCTGGGATTTTGTCGCGGGCGGCCAGCCCACTGCATGCTTTCCCGAAAGGCAATTGTCTGGCAAATACCAATTCAGACAGACGCCGCCGCGCGGCCAACCAGCAGGAAGACAAGACATGACCCTGTTTCGACAGAACCTAATCGATGGCGAATGGGTCGGCGACGCCGGCTCCCGCAACATCAACCCTTCGGACACCGGCGATGTCGTCGGCGACTATGCCTCGGCGGGTGCCGCGCAGGCGGGGCAGGCAATCGCTGCCGCAAAGGCCGCGTTTCCGGCATGGTCCCGGTCTGGTCCGCTGGCGCGCCACGCAGTGCTGAAAAAGGCCTCGGACGAGATTATGGCGCGCAAGGACGAGATCGGCCGCAATTTGGCGCGTGAGGAAGGCAAGACACTGGCCGAAGGCATCGGCGAGACCATTCGCGCCGCCCAGATATTCGATTTCTTCGCCGGCGAAACATTGCGCTTGTCAGGCGAGGTCGTGCCAAGCGTGCGGCCGGGCGTTGGCGTCGAGATCACCCGGGAAGCCGTCGGCGTGGTCGGCATCATCACGCCGTGGAATTTCCCGATCGCCATTCCGGCCTGGAAGATCGCTCCGGCGCTCGCCCATGGCAACACGGTCGTCTTCAAGCCGGCGGAGCTGGTTCCCGAGAGCGCCTGGTCCATCGTCGACATCCTGCATCGCGCCGGCCTGCCGAAGGGCGTGCTCAATCTCGTCATGGGCAAGGGCTCGGTCGTTGGTCAGGCCATGCTCGACAGTCCAGATGTCAACGCTATCAGCTTCACCGGTTCGGTCGGCACGGGCAAGCGCGTCGCCGCCGCAAGCGTCGAGCACATGCGCAAGTTCCAGCTCGAAATGGGCGGCAAGAACCCGCTGGTCGTGCTTGACGATGCCGACCTTGCGGTCGCCGTCGATTGTGCGCTCAACGGTGCCTTCTTCTCGACCGGCCAGCGCTGCACGGCTTCGTCCAGGCTGATCGTGACCGACGCCATCCATGACCGTTTTGTCGATGCCCTCAAGGATCGCATGGGCAAGCTGGTCGTCGGCGACGCTCTCGACGCGCAGACCCAGATCGGCCCGGTCGTCGACGCGACCCAATTGAAGCAGGACGAGGATTATATTGCCATCGGCGTCAGGGAAGGCGCCACGCTCGCCTTCGGCGGCGAACGGCTCGACCGCAAGACGCCCGGCTTCTATCTCAACCCGGCCCTGCTGACCGAAGCCACCAATGCCATGCGCAGCTCGCGCGAGGAGATTTTCGGCCCTGTGGCGAGCGTCATCCGCGTCAAGGACTATGACGAGGCGCTTTCCGTCGCCAACGACACGCCCTTCGGGCTGACCTCGGGCATCTGCACCACGAGCCTCAAGCACGCCACGCACTTCAAGCGCAATTCGGAGGCCGGCATGGTGATGGTCAACCTGCCGACGGCGGGCGTCGATTTCCATGTTCCCTTCGGCGGCCGCAAGGGGTCGAGCTACGGCCCGCGCGAACAGGGCCGCTATGCCATGGAATTCTACACCACGGTGAAGACCGCCTATACCTTCGCAGGCTGATCGGCCACCGCCGATCATGCCAGGCTGATCGGCCACTTCCGATCACGCCTGGCTGATCGGCCACCCTGCCGATCATGCCGGCGATACGGCAACATCAAGAACACCGGACCGGCGCGCGGCGATGACATTGCGAGACCTGACCTGGCTCAATCCGCCGCCGCACCATGCCATCGACGGCGATACAGTTCGTGTGCGCACCGGCAAGGAGACCGATTTCTGGCGCGAGACCTTCTACGATTTCTGGCGCGACAACGGCCACTTCCTCTACCGTAAGGTCGAGGGCGATTTCACGGCCGAAGTCACTGTCGAAGGGCGCTACGAGGTGCTCTACGATCAGGCCGGATTGATGGTCCGGCTCAGCGAAACGCACTGGATCAAGGCCGGTATCGAATACACCGACGGCGTTATGTATTTTTCCGTCGTCGTCACCAACGATGCCTCGGACTGGTCGCTGGCCACCATTCCAGCCAGCCCGCACGGTGTGCGGATCCGCTTGACCCGTCATGCCGAGACGATCCGCATCCAGTATCTCGATGCTTCCGACGGCCGCTGGAAGCCGGTGCGGCTCGCCTATTTTCCGATCTCGAAGGTGCTCGATGTCGGCATGATGTGCTGTTCGCCGCAACGCGAAGGTTTTGAGGTCACGTTCTCCGGCTTTTCGGTCGGCCCGCCGATAGCGCGGGAACTGCACGACTGAAGCCTGCGCTTCTGCGCCTCAATCACCCACCAGCCTCGTCCAGCCCCAGCCCGTCGCGAACGGCGTTGCGGATGGCTCGCGGACCGAACCTGGCCCAGACCGCCTGATGTGCGCGGATGCGTTGCTTTGCTCTGCGTTCAGCGTCCAGGCAAAGTCCGACCGCCATGTCGGCAAGCACTTCATCGGAAACCGACAGCAGCAGCTCCTGGTTCTCGACAAAGCCAAGCCCCTCTGCCGCCAGCGGTGTCGCGATTACCGGCACGCCCCAGGCCATCGCCTCCAGGATCTTGATGCGCGTGCCGCCGCCTGCCACAAGCGGGATGATGGTAAGATGCGCCCTGGACAGGAGCGGCGCCATGGTTTCCGGGTCTTCGACGAGCTCCACCCCTTGCAATCCGGCCAGCGCCCGCACTGCAGGCTTCGGCCTGCGCCCGGCAATAATCAGCGTCGCCGCCGGAAAAGCCGCCTGGATTCGAGGAAATATGATGCCGGCTAATCTCTTGGCGGCATCGACATTTGGCGGATAGTCGAGATGGCCGACGAACAGGATCACCGGAAAGTCATTGTCAGCCGCATCCTGGGCGCGCAGCGTTTCGGGGATATCGCCGGCGTGGGGAATTCCGTTAGGAACGACGTCGACCGGCACCTTGTGCGGGAAAAGGGTCATCAGCCTTGCGCGGTCCTCGTTCGAGCAGACCCATACCCTGTCGACGAGGGAAAGCGCCTTTCCTTCGAGGCGCCTGATGGCAATGGCCGTGGCAAGCCTGGCCGCGGCGGATCGCGCCTTGTCGGCGCGATGCAATTGTCCCGCCAGGTCGGACTCGACATTGTGCATGTCGAGGATGAGCTGTTTCGCCAGGGGTCTCAAAGGCTGCAGCAGCTTGAACAGGCCTATGCCCTCGACCACAATTGTGTCCGGGCGGAAGTCTCGAACGAGGGCCTCGAGCCGCGTCAGGGCAGAGCGCGAAATGCGATGTTCTGCCCTTATGCGCCACCAGCCGATCGAACCGGTACGAGCTTCGCCTTCGTTCGACAGGGCCTCGATGCGGATCGACGGATCGACTGCTTCCACAGCCTGCGGCCGCACCGATGCCAKGCAGACGGGTCCGAACGCCGCTGCCGCCACGGCATTGCGGTGGTTGCGCAGATCGGTGCCGGACTGCGGCGGAAAGGCCGGATCGTGCGACACGACCAGCACACGCCGTTCGGCGCTCCGAGGCTCTGTTCCAGACGGCATTCCAGACCGTTCCGCAATCACAAAAGGGGTTCGACTTGTTTAGCTGAACGGCGCTTTCGTCAAGCGGCGGATATACATTGGATGTCTGGTGCAGCAACATGGCGGCGGGCCACAGGGGTCACCGCCTGGACCACGCCAGCCAGCGCGCCGACAACCGCTTCCACAGCGAGGTGAACCGGGTTCGCCGGTAAGCGTCTCCGGCCATCTTTATGCCTTGTGCCTGCGTCGGGAAGGGATGGATGACGTCGGCAAGCGCGTGCAGTCCCATACCGGATTTGATGGCGAGCGACACCGCATTGATCATCTCGCCTGCATGGCTGGCGACGACCGTGGCACCCAGGATGCGATCCGACCCTTCCTTGACGTGGATTTTGACAAAGCCCTCCTCCTCGCCGTCCATGACCGCACGCGCGACGTCGTGCATCAGCACCGTATAGGTCTTGACCGGGATGCCATCCTGGCGCGCCTGTGCCGGATAGAGGCCGACATGGGCAATTTCCGGATCGGTATAGGTGCACCACGGCACGACCAGCTGGCTCACCCTCTTGCGCCCGAGGAACAGGGCGTTCTGCACGACGATGCGGGCCGTTGCCTCCGCGATATGGGTGAATTTGTAGTCGAGGCAGACATCGCCCGCCGCATAGACGCGCGGATTTGTGGTCCGCAGATAATCGTCGACCTTGATGCCGTTGGCATCGTATGCCACCCCGGCGTTTTCCAAGTCGAGACCGTCGACATTGGGCGAACGGCCGATGCCGGTGATGATCTCGTCGACGGAAATCGTCGTCGTGTCGTCGTCCCGCAGCAGGTCGGCGAGCTTCTTGCCGCCTGCCGTCCGTACCGCCACAACCTCGGTGTTGAGCCGAACCTCGACCCCTTCGCGCGCCAGCGCATCCGAAAGGACCTGGGCGGCGTCGCGCTCCTCGCCGGGCAGGAACATCGGGTCCCGCTGGGCCAGGATGACTTTCGCACCCAGCAGGCAGAAGGCCTGCGCCGCCTCGCAACCGAGCGGCCCGCCGCCGATGACCAGAAGCCGTGGCGGGCAGGCTGTGAGGTTGAACACGGTCTCGTTGCTGAGATAACCGGCTTCGGCCAGCCCCGGAATCGTCGGCAGGCTCGCACGGGCACCTGTCGCGACCAGCGCCTTCTTGAAACGCAGCGTCTTGCCGGCGACCATGACCGCGTCCAGTCCGGCAAACCGCGCTTCGCCGAAAAAGACATCGATGCCTTCCGAGGCGATGGTCGCGGCCGAATCGGCGCGGCTGATCCGCTGCCGGATTTGCCGCATCCGCCTCATGGCCCGCTGGAAGTCGACGTGAAGACGGTCCGGCGTGTCGCCGCCAAAACTTTCGGCATCGCGCATATCGGCATAGAGCCTGGCCGTGCGGATGACCGACTTCGACGGGATGCAGCCGACATTGACGCAGGCTCCGCCGATCAGGTTGCGCTCGATCAGCGCGACCTTTGCGCCGAGGCCGGCCGCGTCGCGGGCGGCGGTCAGCCCGGCCGGCCCGGCGCCGATAACGACGAGGTTGTAGGGACCGTCCGGCTCCGGGTTCTTCCAGTGCGGTGGATGGGCGTGCTGGATCAGCTCGACGTCATTGCGGTCGACAGGGAAGGCGGCAGTCCGGTCACGCGCCATCGCCGTCATCCCTCGACAGCCATCCACCCGTGAAGCCCGCCTTGCGCAAGCCGCGACGGATGTGCTGGTTGGAGCGCATCAGTTTCCAGACCAGGCGCGAGCGGTGGTTCTCGATCATCATCACCACAATGCCCTGGTCCAGACCGTAGTGGCCTTCCGACACCCAACCGTTGCGGCCGAATTTTCGCCGGTTCGCCAGTGTCGGGTTGAAGCCGCTCGGCAGCCGGAAATTGTCGACCACCTCGGGGTAGCGATCCCCGAGATGGCGCAGCGCCGCCAGGCAGATCTCCGGCGCGAAAGGCAGTGACGCGGGGTAGGACCATGGGGCGATCGTCCCGTCATCCGGCCCGAACGGAGCGCCACGCGCGGCATAGCCGGAAAACCGGCGACGCTGACGCTCCACGCTGGTGCGAAAGCCGCCGGGCCCGTCGCCTGCCGAAAGTCCCCACAGGTTCTCGTCGTAACCCCCATAGCCATAGGGGTTGTGTCGCGCATAGTCGCGGTGGAGGTAGGTCGAGCGGCGGCTGTTTTCGAAATAGTCCGAATTCTTCTCGCGCATGAAAGCGTCGCGGATGCCGGCGAAATCGATCCAGGCATGCGAGAACTGGTGCATGAACAGCGGTCCGCCATAGAGCACGTCGTAGCCGTAGATGTTTTCCCACTGGTAGGTGGCCGTCCAACCTTCGTAGCTGTCGCCGGAGGTCGGGCTGTCGGGCGAGGCCATCGACAGCACATAGAGGATCGTCGCTTCGTTGTAGCCTTCCCAGCCATAGTGGAGAAAGCCGCTCTTCGGCTTCCAGCCCTGCCGCAAGGTCGGACTGCTGCCTTGCGCCCACCGCCAGTCGACACGCCGGTAGAGTGCCTCGGCCAGCCGGCGGATTTCGGCTTCCTCGTCATCGTCACCGGAGAAATAGGCGCCCGCCACCAGCACGCCGGCGATCAGCAATGCCGTATCCACCATCGACAGTTCGCAGCGCCAGACGCGCAGGCCGGTCCGCATGTCGAGAAAGTGGTAGTAGAAGCCTTTGTGGCCGGTGACGTCGTCGCCATTGCCTTGCGTGGAGGTCGAGAAGAAGCGCAGTGCAGCAAGGGTCAGTTTCACCGCCGCCTCGCGTGTCATCCAGCCGCGCTCGACGCCAATCGGATAGCAGGACAGGGCGAAACCGACGACGGCGATGCTGGCCGGCGAATTCGGCCGCGACGTATCGGCGACCAGCCCGTTCTCCGCGTTCACATTCTCCAGGAAATAGTCGAAGGCCGCACGCTGGTAGCGATCCAGAAGCTCGTCATCGGACAGCGCGGCGGGTTCGGCCCTAAGCAAACGATGCACACTCCAGCCTGACCGCTGCAGGTTCCGCCGGTCGCATGGCGAGCCCATGGCAGGTCATCGCGCATGCCGAACAGTCACTCGGTCTCATGGCTTTCCCATATCTTTCTTGCGTTCTCGTCGATTCGGGCGTTGGCAATCATACGCGTGTAGCGCTCCCTTCGTTGCCCCCGTCACGCAGAATTGTAGCTGTATCCGCCGACGCAGGGAATGGTCCGGTGGATGGCGCTGTCACATCGCCACCGACGGAAAGGCACGTCGACGCAGGAGCATCTATCGGTCCACCTGGTGCTGGAAGAACTGCAGGAACAGTTCCCGCTCGGTGGTGATGTCGAGTTTTTCGTAGATGCGGCGGCGATGGTTCTTCACGGTGCCGACGGTGATGCCGAGGCGCTCGGCGATGTTCGCCGTCGGGTGGCCGGCCAGGATCAGCTGGACCAGTTCCCGCTCGCGCAGCGACAGTTCCGGCCACAGGCTTGCCGGGATGGTCGGCTCCTGCCGGGGCGAGGCACCGGGGCCGGTCGGTGCTGAGGTGCGGGAGAACTCGGTTCCGCGCGCCTTGATGTCGAGCGCATGCAACGCCTCGAACACCGGCAGCCGCTCGTCCAGCAGGGCGATCTCGCTGTCCTTGAATGCGGTGGTCGAGCGGTCGAGGAAGATGCCGAGGCACCAGTCGCCGCCATCGGCCAGCATGATGCCAACCTCGTCGCAGATTTCCGACTGCGCCAGGAAGCCGGCTATGTACTGGCCGCGCTTGGCCGCGTCGTCGGCAAGCCGCTTCAGCGGCATGATGCCGAGCCTTCGCTCGCGCCGCCACGAGGCATAGAACGGGTCGAAGACGTAGTAGCTGGCGAGATAGCGCTGCACCATCTCGTCCGAGAAGCGCCGGTGCTTGACGAATTCCGGTGTCTGCGTCGCCGAATAGCGCGTCACGGTGACGAGGTCGTGCGCGATGTCCGCGCCGATCAGGTCGATCAGGCAATCGACATGCCTGTCCGTGCCGGTGGCGGCGATCGCTTTGGCGAGCGGCGCCCAGATGGTCCCCATGCGCATGCCCTTTTCTCGGCGATGTCGGTCAGCCCGTCATTGTGTCTTTAGGCATATGGCGCGAGGCCACCCGTCGAATCTAGCCTAGCGACAACTTAGACCAGATTCCGAGGCGACCGTGACCCAGCCCAACCTCACCAGCCCCATCGTTGGCAATTCGCCAATCATTGGCAATCCAATTGTCATCGGTATCGACGCCGGCGGCACCATGACCGACACGATCCTTGTCGATCAGGACGGCCACTTCAAGATCGGCAAGTCGGCGACCACGCCGAAGAACGAAGCCGAAGGTTTCCTCGCTTCGGCCGAGGACGCGGCGGACGCCTGGGGCATCTCGCTGGAGCAGCTGTTTTCCGGCGTCAATGTCGTGCTCTATTCCGGTACCGGCATGCTCAACACGCTGCTGTCGCGCACCGGGCGCCGGCTCGGCCTGATCACCACCAAGGGCCTCGAGGACATGATCCTGATGGGTCGCGGCCTGCAGGCCTGGGCCGACTATTCCTACGCCGACCGGCTGCATGCGGTCACCCACCATCATCCCGATCCGCTGGTGCCGCGCCGCCGTACCCATGGCGTTACCGAACGCATCGACCAGTTCGGCGACATCGTGCTGCCGCTCTACGAGCATGAGGTCGCGGCGGCCGCGAAAAAGCTGATCGCCGACAAGGTCGAGGGGATCTGCATCATGACGATCTTCTCGCACGTCAATCCGGTGCACGAGAAGCGCATCGCCGAGATCTGCCGCGAGGAGATCGAGAAGGCCGGCGCCGAGACCACCGTCTACACCAGCCACGAAGTCCGCCCTGTCATCCGCGAACAGTCGCGGCTGAACTCGGTGCTGATCGAGGCCTACGCCACCTCGCGCGGCCGCAAGCAGCTCAAGGGGATCGAAGACGTCTCGAAGAAATACGGCTTCAAATATGGCGTGCAGACGCTGCTCTCCTTCGGCGGCCTGACCTCGATCAATCATCCGCGCCTGCATGAAACCATGATCTCAGGCCCGATCGGCGGCATTCTCGGTGCTGCCTATGTCGGCAAGCTGATCGGCAACGACTCGCTGATCTGCTCGGACATGGGCGGCACTTCCTTCGACATGGGCGTCATTACGCGCGGCCAGACGCGGATCGAGAACGAGCCGCTGATGGACCGTTTCAAGCTCAATGTGCCGACGCTGCATCTCGACACCATTGGTGCCGGCGCCGGCATGATCCTCAAGGTCGATCCGCTGACCAAGAAAGTCAGTCTCGGACCGGAAAGCGCCGGCTCCGATCCCGGCCCGATCTGCTTTGCCAGGGGCGGTACCGAACCGACCATCGCCGATTGCGACGCCATTCTCGGCCGGCTGAACCCGTATTACTTCCTCGGCGGCAAGGTCGTGCTGCAGGTCGAGAAGGCCCGCAAGGCTTTCGAGGAAAAGTGCGCCAACGTGCTCGGCGTCGGTGTCGAGGAGGCCGCCGAAGGCATGATCGACATGCTGGAGGCCGACGCCAACAACGCGCTGCGCCGCGTCATCTCGGGCCAGGGCATCCATCCGTCGGAATTCACGCTGCTCTCCTATGGCGGTTCGGGTCCGCTGCACCTGGCTGGTTGCTCCAGGGGCATCGGCTTCAAGGACATCATCACCTTCCAGTTTGCCGCCGCCTTCTCCGCCTTCGGCTGCACCACGGCCGATTTCATGCGCCGGCATTCGGTATCGACGCAGCACGACATCCCCTCCCGCGCCGACGAGGCGACGCTTGCCGCTTTCGGCGCCAAGGTCACCACGGTCTGGAACGATCTGACCAAGGCCGCGGTCGACGAGATGATCGCCGACGGCCATGCGCGCGAAAAGATCAGGACCGTGCCGTTCCTGATGATGCGCTACACCGGCCAGCTCGAGGACGTCGAAGTGATGGCGCCGCTCGCCGAAGTCAATTCGGCCGACGACATGCGCAAGGTGCTCGACGAGTTCGAGGCGGTCTATGCCAAGGTCAACCACCGCGTGTCGCGCTATGGCGAGGCCGGGTTCACCATCACCGAACTCGGATTGATCGCCACCGCCGACAAGGTCAAGCCGGTGCTGCTCAAGCGGTCACTCGGTGCCTCCAATCCGGCTGCCGCCCATAAGGGCGTGCGCGAGGCCTATATCGGTGGGCGCTGGCACAAGGCCAACCTCTACGAGATGGATCTCTTGCAGCCAGGCCATGAGGTGATCGGCCCGGCCATCATCGAACATCCCGCCACGACGCTCGTCGTCCACCCGCAAGATCGCGTCCATGTCGATGAATGGACGCTGCTGCACTACACCCACGCTTGAGAGGGCGATCGCCATGTTGGACAAACCTACCTCGGCCCTGCGCCTTCGCGAAAGACTGCTCGATTCCGAGCGGTTGATGGAGGAGACCGGCTGCTATGACGGCATCACGGAACTCACGCTGCGCAACCAGGATCCGCTGAAATTCGAGACGTTGCACACGAAGCTGCGCGCCTATTGCGTCTCTGCACGCGAAATGGCCCGCCGCATCTCGGCCTCGCCTGGCGTGCGCGAGGTCGGCGAAATGGTGGTCGCCATCTACACTCCCGAGGGCGACGCCATCGCGCTGTCCAACGGGATAATGGTGCATGTCCACACGATGAGCCGCTTCATCAAGTGGATGATCAAGAACAATTACGAGGAAAACCCGCGCATCCGCGAAGGCGATATCTTCGCCAACAACGATGCCTTCATCGGCACCGTGCAGGTGCCCGACGTCATGGACGTGGTGCCGATCTTCCATGAGGGCACGCTGGTCGGCTGGGCCGGTGCCGTCTGCCATGAGCTCGAGGCCGGCGGCATCACGCCCGGCGGCGACGTCTGCCTGGCGCAGGAGCGCTTCACCGAAGGCCTGTTCGTCTGCGCCGAGAAGATCGGCGAGAACGACGAGATCCGCCGCGACTATGTCATCCGCTGCGAGCGCAATCTGCGCATGCCGATCTACTGGGTGCTGGACGAAAAGGCCAAGGTCGCCTCCTGCATCGACATGCGCGAAAGCGTCAAGCAGCTGATTTCCGAGATCGGCCTCGACTATTGGATGAAGGTGTCGAAGGAGTTCATCGAGGAAGGCCGTCGTGCCCAGCTTGCCCGTACCCGCCAGCTCACCGTGCCCGGCATCTATCGCGGCCACACCTTCTATGGCCACGTCACCGCGGGCAAGCCCGGCTTCCAACTGCTCGGCGATCCGGACTGGCTCTACAACATCCCGATCGAGATGGAGATCACCACCGACGGCAAGATCACCATGGACTTCGAGGGCACCCAGCCCTGGGGCTACCATTCGATGAACTGCACGCCGGCCGGCATGGATGGCGGCATGTTCGTCACCTTGACCCAGCACATGAATTTCGAAGGCCTGGTCAATGACGGCGCCTGGATGGCGACCGAGCTGAAATTGCCGCATGGCACCTGGACCAACCCCGACAACGAGATGGTGGCGACAGCCACGTCATGGGCGCTGCTGCTGCCGGCCTATGGCGTGTTCCAGCGGCTGCTGTCGCGCAGCTTCATTGCCCGTGGTTTCGTCGAGGAGGCGTTCGTCGGCCAGGTCAACAGCCCGATGATCGAGATGGGCGGCGAAAGCCAGTACGGCACACCGTTCGGCATGGCGCACTTCGAATGCGCCGCCGCCGGCTCCGGTGCGCTCGCCATCAAGGACGGTCTCGACACCGCTTATGTCGGCTGGAACCCGGAATCCGACATGGGCAACATCGAGGTCTGGGAACAGTCGATGCCGATGGTCTATATCGGCCGCTCGATCGTGCCGAATTCCGGCGGCGCCGGCAAATATCGCGGCGGCTGTTCCTTCGTTTCGACCTGGCTGATCAACAAGACCCCGCATCTGCGGCTCCACACCTCGGAACATTCTTCGCGTGTGTTCGACAATGGCGGCATGTGCGGCGGCTATCCGGCGCCGACCTGCCAGAAGCACCGAGCCGTGCGCAATTCCAACATCCATGAACTGGCGGCCAGGGGCGAACCGCTGGCGCATGCGCCAGGCATCGACCCGCTTGTGTCGGACTATGAGAAGAACATTGGCGGCGACCATGTCGTGGTCGAGGGCCCCTACATCACCTCGCCGCACAAGGAAGGCGATATCTTCAGCCATTCCTACAATGGCGGTGGCGGCTACGGCGACGTGCTGGAGCGCGATCCGCTCAAGACGGCCTGGGATGTCGAGAACGGCTTTCTCACCCGCGAAGCGGCGGACAGCGTGTTCGGCATCGTGCTGAAGGACGATGAAGATGGTTATCCCAAAGCCGATATCGATGCGACCGTGACGCGTCGCGCCGCCATGCGCAAAGAGCGTCTGGCGAAAGCAATCCCCGTGGCGGACTGGATCGCCGCCGAGCGTGGCCGGGTCGAAAAGGCCGACTTTGCGCCCGAGGTGAAGAAAATGTACGCCAGCGCGATCAAGCTGTCGTCGCGCTTCACCAAGGATTTCAGTGATTTCTGGAACGTCGACGCCAGGTCGATCTTCACACCGGGAGCAAAGCCATGACCTCGTACAGCAAGGAAGTCATCCGCGATCTCGCTGCCGGCCAGCTGCCATGGCCGCAGACCCGGCGCATCATGAGCGCCTACAAGGACGATGACCGCTTCTTCAAGATGGTCGCCGTCTATCAGGATCGCGTCGCCTGGAAGGATACGATCCTGCTGCCGGTCTCGGATCACCTGTTCATCTGCCAGAGCGGCGATGAGCGGATAACCCGCTGCGAGTGCGGCCACTCCTTCGGCGACTACCGCAAGAACTGGAAGCTCAACGCCGCGATCAACGTGCGCAACACCGAGCAATCCCTGCGCGAGATCTATCCGAACAGCGATCTTCCCGATCCCGAATGGATGGAAATCCGCGAATTCATCTGCCCGCAGTGCGGTACCTTGCACGAGGTCGAGGCGGCGGCGCCGGGCTATCCGATCGTGCATGATTTCGAACCCGATCTCGAAGGCTTTTATCGCGAATGGCTGGGCAAACCACTTTGACGACACTGATCTTGTGAGGCGCATCGCAGGCAAGGTAGCCTGGTTGCCCGCACCGAATTGTCTGGAGACCATGCCTGATGACAAACCTTTCCGGCCGCAGCGCGATCATCACTGGCGGGTTTTCCGGAATGGGCTTTGCCATTGCCACGGCACTCGCTGAGGCTGGCGCCAATGTCGCCGTCGGCTCCTACATCGCGCCCGCCGGCGCCGACAAATCCGATGCCGCCTATTATCCCGGCGCCGACGAAATCGTGCGCGTGCGTTCGGCTCTTGCCGCCCATGGCACCAGCGTTCACGCCGCCCATCTCGACGTGCGCGACAGCGACGTCACCAACCGATTCGCGGCGGAAGCCGAAGCCGCTATCGGCCCCGCCGACATATTGGTCAACGCCGCCGGCACCACCGCCGAGCAGCCGGTCTGCGGCCACTCCGACGCGCTGTGGGACAAGATCGTCGACACCAATCTGACCGGCGCCTTCCGCGTCACCCGTGCCGTGCTGCCCGGCATGATCGGGCGCGGCTGGGGCCGTATCGTCAACATAGGCTCGACCGCCGCCTCCGTCGGCTGGAAGGACAACCCGGCGTATTGCGCTTCCAAGGCCGGCCTGCTCGGCCTGACCCGCTGCGTGGCGCTGGAAGGGGCGGCGCATGGCGTCACCTGCGTCATGATCAGCCCGACCTGGGTCGAGACCGAACTGATGCGCCGCAACGTGGCGCAGGTCGTCGAGCGCGAAGGCAAGGGGCGCACGGCGGAGCAAGCCATGGCCGAAATCGCCAGCGGCAACCCGCAGCAGCGCCTCCTGCAGCCACAGGAGATCGCGGCTCTTGCCGTCTTCCTGTGCTCGGATCTGGCCAAGGGCATCACCATGGAAAACATACAGATCACCGGCGGGGCACTGTGGTAGCGCTGATCCAGGCAGCTGTGTGGCCGGACAAGCGCCGGCTGATCTCGGCAATCGCCTCGCTGTAAGACAAGGTGACCGGATTTGCCATTGAGCGCAGGGCGCGATAGGTTATATTGCACTGCACAATGGAGACGCCGTTTATTGCACGCCCTTGTTTGCGGATATGCCGACAGGCCCACAGCCTGCCGGCCTTGGGTCGCGCCGGCGGGACTCTGAGATGAAGATTCCAAAGTCCCTGCTGGTCGATCCCGAGAAGAATTCGGTCTATGGCAGTTTTGCCGTTGCCGTCTCGATCTGGGCATTTTCCTATTCGGTCATTTTCGGCCAGATCCTGATTCTCGCTTACTACGCGGTCTGGCTGCCGCTCATCCTGGTCGACTACCGGCGGTTCCTGCGGCACCTGTCCAGTGCCTGGCTCCCGCTGCTGTTTGCCGCCTATGTCTGCTTCTCGGTCTTCTGGTCACAGGCGCCCGGCATCACCGCGAGGACGTCGATCCAATATTTTTCCCATATCGCCTGCGCCTACGTCGCGGCGCGCACCGTCAGCGTGCGCACATTGACCATAGGCGCCCTGATCGGGATATTTGTCGTCCTGCTCTATTCGCTGCGGGTCGGAAACTATTCCGAGGACGTTCTCGACGGTACCTACAACTTCGTCGGCGCTTTCGCCTCCAAGAACCAGATTGGCTTTGTCGCCTCGCTCGGCATCTACTTCTGCGTCGTTTTCGTTGCTTTTTACRGGCGCGGCTGGCGGAGCGTCATCCTGGCGGTGCCTATCGTGCTGTTGTCGGCCTATCTGCTCGTCATTGCGCATTCCGCCACCTCGATGGCCTCGATACCGGCGGTCCTGGCGCTGGTCGCGCTTCTTACCATGAGCAAGCTGCTGTCGCGGCGCTACCGCCGGGTGATCTTCCTGATCGGCGCCGGCCTGCTGGTCGTGGTTGCCTTCGTCGCCTTGAATCTCGGGCTGATGGACTTCGTCCTTGGCCTCTTCGGCAAGGATTCGACGCTCACCGGGCGGACCTATCTGTGGGAGCAGGGCTGGAACGCCGTGCAGAAAGCACCGATTCTCGGCCTCGGCTATGCCGCCTATTGGGTGCAGGGCTTCGCCGAAGCCGAGCGGCTGTGGAACGAATTCTACATCACCACCCGCACCGGCTTCCATTTCCACAACACCTATATCGAAGCCCTCGTCGAACTCGGCTTCGTCGGAGCGACGCTGGTCTCGCTGATCATGCTGCGCACGCTCTATGGCCATGTCTCGGCGGTGATCTTCAAGGCATGGCAAGCGGATTCGGTGATTCTCTTCGGCGTGATGGTGCTGCTCCTGATCCGCTCCTTCGTCGAGGTCGAGATTCTCAACCCCTACATCATGGGCTCCTTCCTGATGTATTTCAGCTTCTTCAAGCTGGCGCGGCTGCCGGTCACCCGCACGCGGTGGAGCCCCGCTTTCGAGCAGGCCGAGGCGGCCAAGAGAGAGGCCGCCTGGCCCCGGCATGTGAATGGTCCGGCGGCCGCCAACCCGTCCTGAGCCAGTGCATGGCGCTCAAACTGCGCAGCAATTTTGAAATGCATAAAAACAAAGGCTTGAAGTGCGTCGCATGAATCCCTTCAAACGCGACGCGCTTTATCGTTTCGCAGGCTGAAGCCGGGCCAAAGGTGGCTTCGCCTGGGAGCCTTCGCCCAGGCAGGCCTGGCGCAAGGCGGGATCCATCCCTGGCGGGAAGGATCGAAACACCGGATCGTGCTGGGGTTTCCGGGGTCTGCGGGCTGGGGGCTACTGGCTGGTCAACGGCGCCAGCTTGACCTTGATCACGTCGCCGGGCAGCACCGGCGTATCTTCCTTCGCCGAGATTTCGCTGCTCTTGCCGTCGACGACCCGCACCAGTGCGTAGAGCAGGCTGGGTTGCTGGTCGGTGTCACTGGCGGACCTCATCGAGGGATCGCTTGCCTGGGCCATCAGGCCTTTCTGCATATTCACCTTGAGCGCGGCCTCGTTGAGGTCGGCTTCGGTCTGCTGCCGGTCGGTGGCGAGATTTGAACTCAAGGTGTTCTGGGCATCGATGGCGTCCTGCGTCGCCTTGCTGATCGCCTGCTTGGCGGTGAGGATGGCCGTTTCGTAGTCCAGGATCTTGCCCTGCAGGTCGGCGACGGACTGCCGCGAATCGAGCAGCCGGGCGTTGGCGATCAGGCCTTTCTGTGCCAGCGGGCCGATGCTGGTGAGCTGCTGCTGTGCCAGGTCGACCTGCTGCTGCTGGTTGACGATCTTCTTCTGCAGCGACTCGATTTCGGACTGCAGAACCCCCTTCAGATCGCTGAGCGCCTCAAGCTTCAGCTTCAGCGCCTTTTGGTCGGACGTCAGGATCGTCATCTCGTCTGCGACGATGGCTGGCAACCGCGGATCGCCCTCGGCCTCCTTCGGCACGTCGAAACTCGCCTTGCCGGCCATATCGGCGTCGATGCGGGCGCGCTTGACGAGCAGCCGAATGCGCTGGTCGTCAGAGATATCGAAATTGCCCTTGGCGGTGACCAGGTCCTTGCCGAGCTGCGGGCCATAGTCGGCGTTTCGCCTGATCCCACCGGCGACACTTATGGCCTTCAGCACCGTCAGCTCGGGCACATAGGGAAATTGGCCGGGGTTCTGGACTTCGCCCGAGATGTAGAACGGCCGGTACTGCGCCATTTCGACGGAGGCTTCGGGCTTGTCCGACAAAGCGAGCTTGCGTTGCAATGCCTGGCCGATCGCCGCTGCGATTTCCGACGTGGTCTTACCGGATGCCGGAAGCTCGCCGGCGAACGGCACCGACAGCGTGCCGGAAGGGCCAACCGTGTACTCGCCATTCACCGCCGACCAATCACGGAATGTGCCTTCGACCGTCTGCCATTCGGCAACGCGGATGGTGAGCTTGTCCTGCGATCCGAGACGGTATTCGTCGGCTGCGGCGATGCGAGGAATGACCAGCGACATGGCAAGGCATGTGGCCAGCAAACGCGCCCGCCGCAGCCGGCCGGAAACCGGGCCGCTGCGAAGGGCTTCAAACATATCTCTTTTCAACTGAACGTTCCGATCCGCTTTAGCCCCATCGCCCGATGATGCTTGCCGCGAAAGCCTGGCATCGCGGCGGTCAGTAAGAGCCGCGTGACATCCAGACGGCGGGGACAGTCTTGATGATGATGCGAACGTCCTCGAACAGCGACCAGTTCTCGACATAGTGGCGATCGAAGGCGACGCGGCTGTCATAGGAGACGTCGTTGCGGCCGCTGACCTGCCACAGGCCGGTCAGGCCCGGGCGGGATTTCAGATAGTAGACAGCGGAGGTGCCATAGATCTCGAGCTCGTCGCGCACAACCGGACGCGGCCCGACAAGGCTCATGTCGCCCTGCAGGATGTTGATGATCTGCGGCAGCTCATCGAGGCTGAGTTTCCTCAAGACCGCTCCGACGCGGGTGACGCGCGGATCGTTCTTCAGC
>NZ_JBFULQ010000004.1:0-44171 GCF_054049815.1 Mesorhizobium sp. P5_C1
GAATTCGCCACCGGCACGCCGTTCTGGGGCGTGATCGCGCTCGGCTTCGCCGGTTACGCCGTGTGGCAGTTCTTCTATCTCTACAAGCCGGCCGACGAGAGGCCGGCCGACGAGAGCAAGACAACGGCCGAGGCCGAACCGAAGGAGTAACCGGATGTCGAAACTGCTGGTGAAGGCCGACAAGGGCCATGGCCGCGTCGCCCATGTGACGCCGAAAACCGCCGGCTGGACCTATGTCGGTTTCGACCTGCATCGGCTGAGGCCCGGCGAGAGCGCTGCTGGAAAAACGGGCGATCGCGAAGTCTGCCTGGTGTTCGTCACCGGCAAGGGCAAAGCGACAGCCGGCGGTAAGGACCTCGGCCTGCTCGGCGAGCGCATGTCGCCGTTCGAGGGCAAACCCTGGTCGGTCTACATACCCGAAGGGTCGGACTGGTCGGTTGCGGCAGACACGGAGCTCGAACTCGCGGTCTGCTCGGCACCGGGCCTCGGCGGCGGCCTGCCGGTGCGTGTGATCAGACCAGAGGATCTCGGCCAGGAGGTGCGCGGCAAGGGCACCAACACGCGCTATGTCACCAACGTCCTGCCGGAAGGCAAACCGGCCGATTCATTGCTGGTGGTCGAGGTCATCACGCCCGGCGGCCACACGTCGAGCTACCCGCCGCACAAGCACGACCAGGACAATCTGCCGGCCGAATCCTATCTTGAGGAAACCTACTATCATCGCCTCAACCCGCCGCAGGGCTTTGCCTTCCAGCGCGTCTACACCGACGCCGACAAGAACGGTCATCGCGCGCTGGATGAAGCCATGGCGATCGAGGATGGCGATGTCGTGCTGGTGCCCAAGGGCTATCATCCCTGCGCCGCCTGCCATGGCTACGACCTCTACTATCTCAACGTGATGGCCGGGCCGAAGCGGACGTGGAAATTCCACAACGCGCCCGAGCACGAATGGTTGATGAAGGCCTGACCGGTCGCACGTTTTGGGTGAAGCTGTTGGTCCAGCTTGGAAAAATCGTCGGCTAAGGACCTGCCGGGTCGATTTGCCTTCGAAAACCCTTCAAAGCTTCGTCAATCCGTCATGGAAATCGCCTATGGCAGCGGGGCCAGTGCATGTCGCCCAAAAGTGAGCAGCGGTTTTGGGATTACGACATGCGAAAAACCAAGACTTAAAGCGCGTCGCAGCATTTCTTCAAACGCGGCGCGCTTTAACGAGGACTTCTTCTCATGCGCTACGCCATCTATTTCACTCCCCGGCAGGACGAGCCGCTGGCGCGGATCGCCGCCAACTGGCTGGGCCGCGACCCGTTCGGTGGCGCGACAAGGCCGGTGGAGACGGTGGCCGATCTGTCGGCGGCGGAAGTTGCCTTCCACACCGCTTCGGCGCGGCGCTACGGTTTTCATGCGACGCTGAAAGCCCCCTTCCGGCTGGCTGCCAACGAGACGGAGACCTCGCTGCGCGCGGCACTCGACCATTTTGCCGAGGCAACGCCGGTGGTGACGATCCCGCGCCTTGTCGTCAGCCAGATCGACAGCTTCTTTGCGCTGGTGCCGGAAGGACCGCTGCCTCCKCTCAACCGCTTTGCCGATGACGTGGTGCTCGGTTTCGACCGGTTTCGCGCGCCGTTGACAGAGGCCGAGATCGAACGGCGCAGCCCGGACTCGCTGAAGCCCGCCCAATTCCGCAATCTGTGCCAGTGGGGCTATCCCTATGTCTTCGAGACCTTCCGCTTCCACATGACGCTGTCCGGCCGGGCGGGGCCACAGGAAAGCCCTCGTCTTCGTGCAGCAATCGACAGCCTGTTCGCGGAGGTGCTGCAACAGCCGGTGCTGGTGGATGCGTTGACGCTGTTTGTCGAAACCGAACCGGGCGCACCGTTCATGGTGCTCTCCCATCACGCGCTCGGGCGCCGCCCTGCCAGAAAAACCGCCTGAATAACCGAGCCGGAATAACAAGGACTGCCTGAAATGACCGCCGAAACTGTTCTTACCAACGCGCGCATCGTGCTTGCCGACGAGATCGTCGAGGGTTCGCTGGTGCTGCGCGACGGCTTTATCGCCGGCATCGATGCCGGCACCGGCCACACCGGCGGGACCATGGCCGGCGAGGATATGGGCGGCGACTACATCATTCCCGGGCTGGTCGAACTCCACACCGACCATCTCGAAGGCCACTACGCGCCGCGGCCGAAGGTGCGCTGGAACCCGATCGCCGCCGTGCTCGCCCATGACGCGCAAGTGGCGACGGCCGGCATCACCACCGTGCTCGATGCCTTGCGCGTCGGCATGGACGAGGACGCCGACCTGACATCGGACGACATCCGCAAGCTGGCCGACGCGATCGAGGACAGTGTTCAGCAGGATCGTCTGCGGGCCGACCATTTCATCCATCTGCGCTGTGAGGTTTCGGCGCCGGACTGCCTTAAGGCCTTCGCCAATTTCGACGGCGATGAGCGGGTCAAGCTGGCATCGCTGATGGACCACGCGCCCGGCCAGCGCCAGTTCGTCAACCTCGAAACCTATGCCTATTACTACCAGCGCAAGCTGAAATTGACCGACCGCGACTTCAAGCTGTTCTGCGAAAAGCGGATGGCGGAATCGGCCCGGAATTCGGGACCGAACCGTGTCCATATCGCCGCAGCCTGCCACGAGCGCGGCATCGTGCTGGCCAGCCACGACGACGCCACGACAGGCCATGTCGACGAGGCGATCGAACAGGGCGTGCGCGTCGCCGAGTTCCCGACCACGGAGGAAGCCGCCAGGGCCTCGAAACAGGCCGGGCTTGGCGTCTTGATGGGTGCGCCCAACGTCATGCGCGGTGCTTCGCATTCGGGCAATGTCTCGGCCCGCACGCTGGCCGGCGACGGGCTGCTCGACATCTTGTCGTCCGACTATATTCCTTTCAGCCTGATCCAGTCGGCATTCTTCCTCGGCGACGTTGTCGAAGGCATTTCGCTGCCGCAGGCGGTCGCCATGGTCTCGAAGAACCCGGCCGAAGCGGTCGGCCTGACCGACCGCGGCATCATCGAACAGGGCCGCCGCGCCGATCTGGTGCGCGTGCGTGTCGACGACCATGTCCCGGTCGTGCGCACGGTCTGGCGGCAGGGACGCCGGGTCGCATGATGGTCTCGGCCTTGATCGAGCGCGAATTGTCCGCCGAGAGGTTTCCGATCCGCGACGGCGTCTTCGTCGCCGTCGTCGGCCCGAGCGGCGCCGGCAAGGATACGGTGATCGGCTACGCCCGCGCCCGCTTTGCCGACGAGACCCGGCTGGAGTTCGTTCGCCGCGTCATCACCAGGCCGAGCGATGCCGCGAGCGAGGATCACGACACGCTGGCCGACGCGGCCTTCGTCGAAGCCGAAGCGGATGGCGCCTTCGCCATCTCCTGGGAGGCGCATGGCCTGCGTTATGGCATTCCGGCCGATGTCGACTGGTCGGTCGCCAATGGCCATGTTGCCGTCGCCAACGTGTCGCGCGCGATCATCCCGGTGCTGCGCGAGCGCTATGCCAATCTGGCCATCGTCGAGATCACCGCCTCGCCGGAGGTGCTGGCCGAGCGGCTGGCGATGCGCGGGCGCGAGTCGCGCGGCGAAGTGCTGGCGCGGCTGGCGCGAAGCGCCAGTGTGACCTTGTCGGGACCTGATGTTACCTCGATCGACAACAGCGGCCCGCGCGAGGCGGCCGGTGAACGCTTCGCCGAGGTGCTGCGCAAGGCGATGGCCTTCTCCGACATATCGGGCTTGATCTAGAGCCAATTGGCGCTTCACTTGCTTTTTCGCTGCCACTGGAGCGCTGTATGGTGCTGACGGCATCATGATGCCGGATCGCGATCCCGGGGCAACGACCTTCCAGGAAGAATCTCCATGCAGACTCTGACACCCATCCTTTCGACGATCACGGCGGCATTCCTGGCGTCCTTCGTCGAGGTCGTCGAGGCCTTCACCATCGTGCTCGCTGTCGGGGTGACGCGCAGCTGGCGCCCGGCACTGACCGGCGCAGCACTGGCGCTGGCGCTGCTGGCGGCTTTGGTGCTGACGTTCGGCCCGCTGCTGGCGCTCGTACCCATCACCACGCTGCAGTTCGTCGTCGGGGTACTGCTGATCCTGTTCGGCATGCGCTGGCTGCGAAAGGCCATCCTGCGCAGCGTCGGCGTCATCGCCCTGCATGACGAGGAGGCGGCCTTCTCCAAGGAAACCGCTACCTTGCACCGGCAGGCCAACGACCGCCGCGCCGACTACCTCGCCGGGCTGGCGTCGTTCAAGGCGGTGCTGCTCGAGGGCGTCGAGGTGGTGTTCATCGTCATTGCGGTCGGCGCCGCACATGGACAGACGCTCTACGCCAGCCTCGGCGCGCTGGCGGCTTTCGTCCTGGTGATGCTTATCGGCCTGGCGGTCCACCGGCCGCTGGCACGCGTGCCGGAAAATGCACTCAAATTCGTCGTCGGGCTGATGCTGACCAGCTTCGGCATCTTCTGGACCGGCGAAGGCATCGGCGCCGACTGGCCGGGTGCCGATCTCGCCTTGCTCGCCATTTTCGCCATCGTCGCGCTGGCGTCGTTTGCCATGGTGCGCTGGCTGCGCAGTGCCTACCCCACACTCAGCGGAGGGCTCGCCCGATGAACGTCATTCGTCTTGCGGCCAAGGAATTCTTCGGCATGTTCGTCGATGACGGCAGCCTGGCGCTGCTGGCGCTGGTCCTGGTGGCCATCATCACGGCGGCGGTGAAGCTGCTGGCGCTGCCGCCGCTGCTCGGCGGCGCGCTGCTGTTGCTAGGCTGCCTCGCCATCCTGTTGCACAGCGTTCGCCGCGCCGCACGCGGAACCAATCGGTAGGGCTGGCGCTGTTGCTCTAAGCCCCAAGGGCAAAGGGCATCAGCGACACGGTGCCAGCCGCACTTTCGCCTGGGGCGAGCACGATGACGCCTTCGTCCGGTTCGCTCCATCCGCCCCGGTTGAAAGCGCCGGAGGCGTTGGTCTGCGGTTCGACGCAGAAATACGGTTTCGTCGGGTCGGCGTACAGCATCAGGTGTCCGAAGACGGGATCGGCCTTGATGCGCAAGCCTGCGCCGCGCGCCGGAAAGCGGAGCGTCGCGTCGCCCGTCCAGCCTCCATAGTCATTGTTGCGCCAGCCGGCGGGCAAAGGCCGGCCACCGGCGAAGTCGAGTTCGGGTGCAAGCGTGATCGGATCGCCCGCGATGCCTTGCGGTTCTTCGAGATAGAATCGCGTCGCCTCGAACTGCAATGTGACGTTCGGGTCGCGATCGAACCAGGGATGCAGGCCAAAACCGAACGGCATGGAAACCGGCCCCGTGTTGGTCAGCGTCATGGTCACGCTGAGCCCTACCTCGGACACCACGAAAGCCTGCGTCGCGCGGTAGGAGTAGGGTTCGACGCCGGCTGCGATATCCAGCGACAGCGTTGCTTGGGCGTCGCTCGCCTCAGCGACAGTCCAGGCGTGTTTCCAGCCACTGCCATGCACGTTTATTGTTTCGGGTGGATTGTTCGGTTGGACCTGCCAGCGCTTGGCTGCGAAGTCGAAGGCGTTTCCAGCGATGCGGTTGGCGTAGGGCATCATCGGAAACATGGCGACGCCAAGCACGTTGCCCGCTTGCCGATCGTCATCGGAAAGCCGGCGCATGAGGTCGATGCCGCGCCAGCGCAGCGAGCCCACGCTGCCGCCAATGCGCGGCACGAGGTCGACCTCGAGCGCCCCGGCCCTGAGCGTCAATGGTTCAGGAACTGCACCCATCGCCTACCATCCATCCGCCATCGATATCAGGCATTTGGCCCGATGTGCGTGTCCAGTGGATCGCAGAACAACACCACGGCTGCAATCATTTCATCGATACAGAGCTGTGCCGGGGCTGACGGTTATTCCGCGGCCGCACCGGCCACGTTCTTGCGAGCGGCGTCGACCATCAGCCGCCTTGCCCGGAACACGCCCCATTGCTGGTCGACCAGCACGCCGATGAGGATGACGCCACCCATCACCGCGAAATTGAGCGAGGACGGGATGCCGAGCAGGTTGACGAGGTTCTGCAGTTCCTGCAGCAGCACCGTGCCGAGGATGACGCCGATCAGCGAGCCCTCGCCGCCGCGCAGCGAGAAGCCGCCGAGCACGGCCGCGGCAATGGCATAAAGCTCGTAGAACTGGCCATGGCTGGCCGGCGAGATCGAGCGCGTGTACATGGCGAAATAGATCGCCGACAGCGCCGTCAGTACACCGCAGATGACATAGGCGGCCATGACGACGCGGCCTGTGCGGATGCCGGAGTACTTCGCCGCCTCCTCGTTCTTGCCGATGGCGTAGAGATAGCGGCCGAACACGGAGCGGTGCAGCACCACCCACATGACGATGGAGATGACGATCAGCGCGATGAAGCTGTTCGGCACGCCCCAGGAGCGGCCGGCCGTCAGGAATTCCAGGTCAGGAAAATTCTGACCGAAGGCGAAGCCGGCGGTGCCGTCGGCGGTGTAGAAGCGGGCGACGCCACGATAGATCAGCAGGCCGCACAGGGTGACGACGAAGGGCTGCAGCTTGAGCCGCGTGATCAGCCAGCCATGCACCAGGCCGATGATGGCGCCGAGCGCGATGATCAGCACGAAGGCCAGCGGCCAGTCCAGTTCGCGCACGGCGATGAAGTCGATGAACAGCGTTCCCAGCAACGCGACAACCGAGCCGACCGACAATTCGATGCCGCCGGTGATGATGACGAAGGCCTGGCCGATCGACAGGATGCCGAACAGGCCGATCAGGTTCGAGGTGTTGGCGAGATTGATCGGCAACAGGAAGCGCGGGTTGATGATCGCCACCACCGTTCCCACCACCAGGATCAGGATCAGCAGGCCGAGATCTTTCTTGCTCATCGTCTTCTCCCCAATGCCGCCTGAGCAGATCGCGCTTCCCGCGACCCCGCGGCAAAAAACTATTTCGGCTGCTTGCCCACCGCCAGCAGCAGCACGTTTTCCTGGCTGAACTGGTCCTTGTCGAGAATGCCCGATATCTGGCCCTCATGCATGACGGCGATGCGGTCGGACACGCCGATCACCTCCTCCATGTCGCTGGAGATCATCAGCACGGCGACGCCGGCGTCGGCCAGCGCCCGCATCAGCCCGTAGATCTCCGCCTTGGCGCCGATATCGATGCCGCGCGTCGGCTCGTCGAGGATCATCACTTTCGGGTTCATGGCCAGCCATTTGCCGAGCACGACCTTCTGCTGGTTGCCGCCCGAAAGCGTGCCGGTGCGTGTCTGCACCGACGGCGCCCTGATGCCGAGATTGCTCTTCTGCTTTTCGGCGGTGGCGGTCTCGGCACTTGCCGAAACCAGCGAGCGGCGCGCATGCGCCGGCAGATTGGGCAACGAGATGTTCTGGGCGATCGACAGGTCGAGCAGGATGCCGGTCAACTTGCGGTCCTCGGGCACCAGGAAGATGCCGTGGGCGACGGCATCCGCCGCCGAGCCCAGCGCAAGCGGCTTGCCGCCAAGCTCGAGGGCACCGCCAAGGCTGCTGTCGATGCCGAAAAACACCCGCGCCAGTTCGGTGCGGCCGGAGCCGACAAGCCCGGCAAGGCCGAGGATTTCGCCGCGCCTGACATCGAGATCGACAGGCCGGCTGGGATAGGCAGGAGTGCGGATGGCCTTGGCGGCAAGCGCGACCGCGCCGGGAGCCCGCGCGGCCTCGGAGGCTTTTTCGCGCTCCTTCAGCATGCGGCCGATCATCAGCTTGACCAT
Organism: Mesorhizobium sp. P5_C1; assembly: GCF_054049815.1. Classification (NCBI taxonomy): domain Bacteria; kingdom Pseudomonadati; phylum Pseudomonadota; class Alphaproteobacteria; order Hyphomicrobiales; family Phyllobacteriaceae; genus Mesorhizobium; species Mesorhizobium sp. P5_C1. Next base: position 7,729 of record NZ_JBFULQ010000004.1, read on the forward strand.
CTGGTCGTGGTTGATGGCGCTCTTCTGCAGCGTGCCGGCAAGCATGCCGTCGCGCAAAACGACGACGCGGTCGGCGACGCGCTCGACCTCATGCAGGCGGTGCGAAATGAAGATGACGCTGATGCCATCGGCCTTCAAGGCCTTGATGACGTCGAGCAGTTTGTCGGTTTCGGCGAGCGGCAGGCTCGATGTCGGCTCATCGAGGATGACCAGCCTTGCCTTGATCGACAGCGCCTTGGCGATCTCGACCATCTGCTGCTGGGCCAGCGACAGAGCGGCAACCGGCGTGTCGGCCGAAAAATTGGCGCCGACGCGCTTCAGCAGCGGCGCCACCATGGTGCGCAGCCGGGCGCGGTCGACGAGCTTCAGTGCGCCGGCTCGCAACGGCTCGCGGCCAAAGAAGATGTTGGCGGCAACGTCGAGATTGTCGAACAGGTTGAGTTCCTGGTGGACGAAGGCGATGCCCGAACCGAGGCTGGCTTCGACCGAGAGCCCGTCATGCGCGATGCCGTCGACCGTGACGGTGCCGGTGTCGGGCCTGGTGACGCCACCGAGGATCTTCATCAAGGTCGATTTGCCGGCGCCGTTTTCGCCGACGAGGCCGATGACCTCGCCCGGCCTGACCTCCATGGAGAAGCCATCGAGCGCGACGACGCCCGGATAGGTCTTGCGCACGTTCTCGAGCGTGAGGAACGGGGTGGACGCCGTTATGGATGTTTCGGAATAATTCATCACGCCTGACAGCAGCCGGTGGGCCACAGACTGACCGGCCTTCGCCGGCCCGTCAATACGAATGCCGGCCCGGGGCGAACCCCGGACCGGCGCAATTGCTCTGTCTCAGTTTCCGGACATCGCCTTCAGATTGGCGGCATAGGCGTCGACGTCGTCCTTGCCGATGATCTTGGTGGGGATGATGATCAGGCCGCCCTCCGGGATGCCCGACTTGTCGCCCTTGAGATAGGAAGCCATCAGCTTCATGCCCTGATAGGCCCATTCGAAGGGCTGCTGCACGACGGTGGCGGCAACGGTGCCTTCCTTGACGCCGCCCAGCGTGATCGGATCGTCATCGAAGCCGACGACGGTGATCGAGCCGAGCTTGCCGGCGTCGCGCAGCGCTTCATAGATGCGCGGCGTGTTGTAGGAGTAGAAGCCGACCATGCAGGTGACGTCGGGGCTGGCGACCAGCGCGTCCTCGACGTTCTTCTTGGCGCGCGCCTGGTCGATGTCGTCGCCACGCACGTCGACGAGCTCGATCTTGGTGCCGGCGAGGCCGTCCTTCATGCCCTGGATGCGTTCCTTGGCATTGTCGGCGCCGAGCAGGCCGACGAAGCCGAGGCACTTGCCGCCATTGGGCATCGCCTTCTTGGCGATCTCGGCCGCCTGCTTGCCGGCATCGACGTTGGACGAGCCGATATAGGCGACACGCTTGGTCTGCGGGGCGTCGCTGTCGGTGGTGAACAGCGCCGTTTGCGAGGCGATCTTGTTCAGCCCGTCGGTCGAGGTTTTGGGATCGACGGCCGAGACCATGATGCCCTTGACGCCGGCCGTAACCAGGTCATCCATCAGCCGCTGCTGGATGGCGACGGAGGACTGCTCGGGATATTTGAGCTCGAGATTGTAGTCCGGCAGTTCGCCTTGCGCCTTCTTGACGCCGGCTTCGGCGGCCTTCCAGAAATCGGAAGCGCCGTTGACGACGAAGGCCAGCGTCGGCTTGTCGTCGGCGCGTGCGATGGCCGTCGCCGTCAGGCCGATGAGCAGCGCCGCTGTGGCTACGGATGCATTTCGTATCAAGGATTTCATGTTCAACCTCCCGTTTGGCTCAGTCGTTCGACTGACCGATCTTAGTCATCTGGAATTTGCCGTCTGCAGCTTGAACGCCCTCCTCCTCAAAGGGTCCCGGCGCCGAAACAACGGCGTCGTTCCAGCTGCGATCATGGACTTTAGAGACTCATCCTTCGTTCGTAAATAGTCCGATTTGTCAGACATATCACTTGTCCGAAACACAGCTTGCGGAGGTAGTATCCGCTCGCCATCGGGCTATTTTTACGCAATCCACCGCTCCCGGACCGACCGGGCCGGATGCGATGGATTGACGGTACAGCGCATTTTTGTATTAGTAAACAGTATTAGTTTTTGAGCCGTATCCAGGGCAGTATTGCGGTTTCGCGGCGCACCTGCCGGCGAGCCGGCGCATTGCGTGCGTCTGAGAGCAAGCCTTGTGGCTTTTGGGTTTCGAACCCTGTGGCACTGCGTGAGAGATGGACCTCGAGAGCGCTAATAGATATAAATGATCGCAGCGATCTCTATAAATCGATAATGTCACGCCATCTTGTCGGCCTCACCGGCTGCCGCTAGACAGGCCTAGGATTGGGGATGCCATGAGCGAGACGACGGATCCGGAAACCCTCGACACGGCGAAGCGGCGCAAGCCGCTGGCAAAGAGCGCCAGGGGTCGCGTCACCATGACCGACATCGCCAGGGCCGCCGGCTGCTCGCAGGCGACCGTTTCCTTCGTGCTCAACAATTCGCCCGGCATCAAGCTGTCGCAGCAGACGCGCGAACGGGTGATCGAGGCCGCGCGCTCCCTCGGCTATGCCGCGCCGGCATTCTCCGCCCTGCGGGCGCCCGTGGCCTCGTTCGAAGGGCTTGACGGGGTTATTGGCTTTGCCGTCGACCAGCTTGCCACCAGCCCCGAAGCCGTCGTCGCCATCGAAGGCGCGCGGCAGGCCTCGTGGAACGCGGGCAACGTGCTTCTGGTGGCGCAGACGCTGGGCGATTCCGTCATGGAGCCGCGCGCCATCGCCGCCTTGACCAAGCGGGGCATTTCGGCGCTCATCTACATGACCATCTTCACCCGCGAGATAACCGCACCCGACTATCTCTACGGCCTCGACATCCCGGTGATCCTGCTCAATTGCTACACGGCGGACTATGCCTTCCCCGCCGTGGTGCCGAGCGAGATCGCCGGCGGCCAAAGCTCCACCCGCCACCTGATCAGCCACGGCCACCGCCGCATCGCCACCATCACCGGCGAGCCGTGGATGCAGGCTGCACAAGATCGGCTGAAGGGCTATCGCCGCGCACTCGCCACCGCCGACATCCCGTTCGATCCCGAACTGGTGGTCGAGGGCGACTGGTCGGCCAGCGCCGGCTATGCCGCGACCGTCAAGCTTTTGGCGCTGAAGGACCGGCCGACCGCCATCTTCTGCCAGAACGACCGCACCGCGATCGGCTGCTACGAGGCGCTGAAGGAAGCCGGCCTGCACATCCCGCAGGATATTTCCGTCGTCGGCTACGACGACGAGGAAATCGCCCGGCATTTGTTCCCACCGTTGACGACCTCGATCCTGCCGCACATGGCAATGGGACAATGGGCGATCGAACAGCTCGAGGTGCCCGCGGCGCCAGGGCGAGGACGCTATCCGATCACCAAGCTGGAATGCCCGCTGGTGGAACGGGAGAGTGTGCGGGCCGTGGCGGCCGTGTCCTAAAAAAACGCGTCGCTTCTGAAGAGATACAGGCGACGCGCTTTCGGTCTTCCATTGTCGATAGGGCCGTCGCTGCCCGGTTGTTCGCAGCCACGCAAAAGTCCGCCCAGAAATAGTCAAATGCCGCGAATTGACCGCGAGCAAGTCCCGACCTAGCGTCCGCCGCGGTTGGGTTTGGTTTGGGTTACCTCAAGAATTTGGTGCTTGAAACGGATGCGCTGTCCGGCATCCGGGCGGACAGCTGTGTCCTGTCGACGGGCTCCAGCAGGGCACAAGGGGCGGATGACGCTTGAGCGGCAGGTCTTTTCGGATGGCGGGGCGCGACCCCTCGCGCGCCTGCGGTCCAGGACGCGGCGCGTTGGCGCATTCCTCTTGCCGACCAGGGTCGGCGGCTAACCCAGAGGATCAAGTTTTGCGGCGAACCCGGCCATCACCGCCAGGCGTCGGTGCGGGCGCTAACGAGGGACGACGATGACCACTTTCACGATTTCCGACCAGGCCACCCTCAACGCGGCGATCACTGCTATCGCGGGCCGCGCCGGGACAGACATCTTCAATTTCACGACCAGCTTCACGCTCAGCGGGAATATGACGTCGCTGTTCCTCACGGCCGGCGAAAACCTGACGATCAACGGCAATGGCCAGACGATTGACGGCGCCAACACCTATGGCGGCTTCGTCATCGAGCACGGCACAGTCGCCATCAACGACCTCGACATCGTCCATACCACCGCAAGAGGCGGTACTGGCGGCGTGTGGCAAGGCAATGGCAGCGGCGGCGGCGCCGGGCTGGGCGGCGGCCTGTTCGTCGGCGCCGGCGCCAATGTGACGATCAGCAATGTCGATTTCACCGGCGACCGGGCAATCGGCGGCAATGGCGGCGGTATCAGCAGCACTTTTGCCAATGGCGGCCTGTGGAATGGCTTCCTCAACGATGGCACCGGCTTCGGTGCTGGCGGCATTGGCGGGACTGGCTCTGGCCCTGGCGGCAGTGGTGCAAGTGGTGGCTTCGGCGCCGGCGGCGGCGCGGCCACACCTTCTGCCGGCGCACCCAATGTGCCTGGAAATGGCGGCTGGGGCGCTGGCGGAGGCGGCGTCGGAAGCTTCAGCCATGCCGGATATGCCGGCGGCGGCGGCGGCCTGGGAGCAGGCGGTGCCATCTTCGTCGATACGCTTGGCACGCTGACCATCGCCGGAGGCACGATCTCCGGTGGCGCAGTGCAAGGAGGGGCGGCGGGCCCGAATCAGGGCATCGGGGTCCAGGGCGGCGGCGGCGGCGGGTCAGCCGGCTCCGGCATCTTCCTGCACGGCACGACCATCAATTTCGCGACGGCGCTCGGGCAGATCTCGACCATCAACGACGTCATCCAGGACGGCGACGGCATCGGCGGCATCGTCATGAAAGGCGCTGGAACGCTGCAACTGGGTGGCGCCAACGGCTTTGCCGGCGGCATCACCGTCTACAGCGGCACGCTTTCACTGGCCAACACAACCGCCGCCGGATCGGGCGCCATCAACTTCTTCGGCCATGGCGCGCTGCAGCTCGCTTCGGGTGTGAACATCGCCAACCAGCTCAAGAATTTCGGCACATCCGACACGATTTCACTGCTCGGCTTTGGTTCGGCGACCGGCGTCTCGTACGATTCAGGCACCCACATCCTGACGATCACACGCGCTTCCGGCGGCAGCGAGATCCTGCAGCTCGATGTCACCCACAGCTATCTCGGCAATCATTTCGTGACATCCACCGACGTCAACGGCAACACGACGATCGCGATCTCCAACCTTCTCGCTGACGGCGATTTCCAGTTCATCGATCTGTCGGACACCGGCCCCGGCGTGAGTATCGATCACACTGCCGGCAATACGGTGGCTGGTGTGCTGACGGGATGGACCGGGATCGGCTCCTTCGGCGCTTTCGCGCCGACATCAGCCGTTTCGACCGGCTTTGCCGGCAGCAATATCGGTTTTTTGGGTAACGGCAGCAGCGTATCGCAAACGGTCAACGCGCCTGGAAACTTCGACAGCTACAGTGTCGCTTTCGACCTCGGGAGCCGGGCCGACACGGGCAACGGAACCACTGTGCGGGTGCAGGTGTTCGCGGGCGGGATCCAGATAGCCTCGCAGGACTACGACACCTCATCGGCTGTGCAGGCACATGGCAGCGTCGCGCACTACGTGCTGAACACAGCCGCGCTTGACGCGACCACACGCGGCTTGGCCGTCAAGGTCCTCATCACCGAAATCGGCACTGGCCAGACGCTGTTCGACAACGTCGTGCTGACCGGCATCGACACCACCACGCCCGTAGTGACCAACCACCTCCAGACCGACACCGGCATTTCCAGCATCGACACCCTCACCAACGTCGCGACCCTGACCGGGACGGGCGACGCCAACGCGATCGTGCATTTCACCGTCGACGGCACGCTCGTCGGCCAAACGGCGACCGCCAACGCCGCCGGCGTCTGGACATTCACGCCGACCGGCCTCTTGAATGGCCCGCACACCATCATCGCGAGCGAAACCGACGACGCCGGCAACACCGGAACCTCGTCGACGACCTTCACCCTCGACACCACCTTGCCGGCGGTGACCAACCATCTCCAGACCGATACCGGCATTTCCGGCGCCGACACCATCACCAATGTCGCGACATTGACGGGATCGGGTGACGCCAACGCGATCGTCCACTTCACCGTCGACGGCAACCCAATCGCCCAGACGGCGACCGCAAACGGCGCCGGCGTCTGGACATTCGCGCCGACTGGCCTGCTGGACGGCCAGCACACCATCGTGGCGACCCAGACAGACAACGCCGGCAATACCGGAACGGCGTCGCTGACCTTCACCCTCGACACCACCTTGCCGGCGGTGACCAACCATCTCCAGACCGATACCGGCGTTTCGGGCAGCGACACCATCACCAACGTCGCGACGTTGACCGGAACGGGTGACGCCAACGCCATCGTCCACTTCACCGTCGACGGCAATGCCGTCGCCGGGACGGCGACAGCCAACGGCGCCGGCGCCTGGGCCTTCACGCCGACCGGCCTGCTGGACGGCCAGCACACCATCGTGGCGAGCCAAACGGACGCCGCCGGCAACACCGCAACGTCGTCGCTGGACTTTACCCTCGACACCAGCGCGCCGACCCTGACGATCTCCAGCGATAGCGACCAGATCCACGCCGGCGAATCGGCAACGATCACCTTCACCTTCAGCGAGGACCCCGGCTCGACCTTCGCGTGGGACGGCACGACCGGCGATGTCACCGTCAGTGGTGGTACGCTCAGCGCAATCACCGGCACGGGGCTGACGCGGACAGCCATTTTCACGACCAACGCGGTGCATGGCAGCATCGGCGTCGCCGGCGCGACCTATACCGATGCCGCGGGCAATCCAGGTGGCGCAGGCAATGCGCTGGCGCTGACCGGGCTCGATCACAACATGATCAGCGGTACCGCGTTCGACGACAAAAACGGCAACGGCATCAATGACGACGGTGCCGTGCTGGGCGGAATTACCGTGCACCTTCTAGGCACGGACCATCTCGGCAACGCGGTCGACGTCTCGACCACGACCGGTCTCGATGGAGGCTATTCCTTCACCGACATCGTGGATGGCGCATATTCTGTCCAGTTCGACGCCGACGGCCATATTTTCTCACCGGCGAACCAAGGTGGTGATGCCGCCCTCGACAGCGACGTCAATTCCCTGGGCATCGCGCCGACGATCGTCCTCGTGGAAAACGCCGACATCTCCAATGTGGACGCCGGTATGGCTGTGCCCGCCACGGTCGGCGATTTCGTTTTCAACGACATCAACCTCAATGGTCGCCAGGACGCCGGCGAGGTGGGAATTGCCGGCGTTTCCGTCTCACTTGTCGACACATCCGCGGCGCATAACATCCTGGCAACCGCCACCACCGATGCGAACGGGCACTACGATTTCACCAATCTGCTGCCCGGTTCCTATCAGCTGCAGTTCACGGCGCCCTCGGGATATGTGCTGACGACGCAGGACTCGCCTGTCTCCAACGACGCGACCGACAGCGACGTGTCCGAGTCAACCGGCCTGACAGGTGCATTCAGCCTGATCGATGGCCAGAACGACACCAGCCGCGATGCCGGCATGTATGCCTTGCCGACCTTTGCCGGTCTCGACGGCGACGCGGCGACCTTCACCGAGGACGAGCCGGCTGTCCGTCTCGATACCGGCACCGCCGCTTCGCTGGCCGATGCCGACGGCACTGTCTTTTATACCTACGATTCAAACAATCTGGCGCAGCCCGAGCATCTCACGGTCTCGATCACCGGCGGCGGCACGGCGGCCGAGGACGTGCTTGGCTTCGACACCTCAGGCGATGTTTCGCTTTCCGACGGTCTCACCGCCGGCAGCGTCGTCACGGTCGGCGGGGTAACCGTCGGAACGATCACGGCCGGTGGCGATGGCCAGAACGGACATGACCTGACCGTCACTCTCGATCTCTCGCTGAACAACGCGAATTTCGAAACGCTGCTGCATGCGTTGACCTATTCCAACAGCAACGGCGCCGACCCATCGGCCGCCGATCGCACCGTCACGGTGAGCTTCGACGGCGATCTACAGACACATACGGCAACGACGACGGTGCACGTCTCCGCCGTCAACGACGCGCCGGTAGCCGCGAACGACAGCTACAACGCCAGCGAGGACACGCAGCTGACGATTGCGGCGTCCGGCCTGCTGGCCAACGACAGCGATGCCGACCACGATCCGCTGACGGCGCTGCTGGTCAACGGCCCGTCCCACGGCGTGCTGACGCTGAATGCCGACGGATCGCTGAGCTACACGGCGGACGCCAACTACAACGGCGCTGACAGCTTCACCTATAAGGTCGGTGACGGAACGACGACCTCGGACGTCGCCACGGTCAGCATAAACGTGGCGGCGGTCGACGACCCCGGGCTTGCGGCGGTCGATTCCTTCTCGACCAACGAGGCGACGGCGATCGGCCCGGGCTTCAACGTCTTCGCCGATAATGGCGACGGCATCGATGTCGACATCGACAATCCGCTTTCAGTCGCCGCCGTGAACGGCGTCGCCGGCAATGTCGGCACCGAGATCACGCTGGCCTCCGGCGCGCTGTTGACGCTGAATGCGGACGGCACCTTCGACTACGACCCGAATGGTGTCTTCAACGACCTGCCGGGCCCATCGTCGGGTGCGAGCAACACGACCGCAACCGACAGCTTCACCTATACGCTCGCCGGCGGCAGCATTGGTACGGTGACCATCGCCGTGCACGGGGTCGATGGCGACGGCGACAATCTGATCGGCACGGCGGGCGCCGACACGCTGAATGGCGGCATCGGCGCTGACACCATGCATGGCCTTGCCGGCAACGACATCTACACCGTCGACAATGCCGGCGACCAGGTGTTCGAGGCGGCGGGCGAAGGCACCTATGACACCGTCCGGACCTCGGTCAGCTATGCACTGGCCGCGGGCCAGCAGATCGAGACGTTGGCGACGGACAATGTTGCCGCCACGACCGCCATCACCCTGACCGGCAATGAGTTCGCGCAAACCATCATCGGCAATGCCGGCGCCAACATCATCGACGGCCTTGGCGGCGCCGACACCATGCAAGGCGGCCTCGGCAACGATACCTACACTGTCGACAATGCCGGCAACCAGGTGATCGAGGCGAACGGCCAGGGCACCGACAGCGTCTTCAGTTCCGTCTCCTTCAATCTCTTCGGCCAGGAGATCGAGGCCCTGACGCTGACCGGCACAGGGTCCATCAACGGCACCGGCAATCAACTTGCCAACACCATCACCGGCAACAGCGGCGACAACGTCATCGACGGTCTTGGCGGCGCCGACACCATGCAAGGCGGCACCGGCAACGACAGCTATTATGTCGACAATGCCGGCGACCGTGTCTTCGAGCTCAACGGCCAGGGCACCGACAGCGTCTTCAGCTCCGTCTCCTTCAACCTCTCAGGCCAGGAGCTGGAGAACCTGACGCTGCTCGGCGCCGCAAGCATCGACGGCACCGGCAATTCGACCGCCAATGTCCTCACTGGCAATTCCGGCGCCAACACGCTCATCGGACTGGGCGGCAACGACACGCTGGACGGCAAGGCCGGCGCCGACACCATGCAAGGCGGCGTCGGCAACGACATCTATTATGTCGACAATGCCGGCGACCATATCATCGAGGCCAACGGCCAGGGCACCGACAGCGTCTTCAGTTCCGTCTCCTTCAACCTCTCCGGCCAGGAGCTGGAAAACCTGACGCTGCTTGGCGCGGCAAACCTCGACGGCACCGGCAATTCCACCGGCAATTTTCTCACCGGCAATGCCGGCGCCAACACGCTCTTCGGCCTGGGCGGCAACGACACGCTGGATGGCATGGCCGGCGCCGACACCATGCAGGGCGGCCTCGGCAACGACACCTACTTCGTCGACAACATCGGCGATCATGTCATCGAGCTCAACGGCCAGGGCTTCGATACGGTCAACAGCGCCATTTCCTTCAACCTCTCCGGCCAGGAGCTGGAGAACCTGATGCTGCTCGGCACGGGCAACATCAACGGAACCGGCAATTCGACCATCAACGACATCACCGGCAACAGCGGCAACAACATCCTCGACGGCCTCGTCGGCGCCGACACGATGCGAGGCGGCCTCGGCAACGACACCTATTTCGTCGACAATATTGGCGATCATATCTTCGAGCTCAACGGCCAGGGCACCGACAGCGTCTTCAGTTCCGTCTCCTTCAACCTCTCTGGCCAGGAGCTGGAAAACCTGACGCTGACCGGCACAAGCAACCTCAACGGCACCGGCAACTCGACCGGCAACACGCTCACCGGCAATGCCGGCGCGAACACGCTTTTCGGGCTTGGCGGCAACGACACGCTGGATGGCAAGGCCGGTGCCGACATGATGCAGGGCGGCACCGGCAACGACATCTACTTCGTCGACAATGCCGGCGACCGGGCGATCGAGCTCGACGGCCAGGGCACCGACACGGTCAACAGTTCGGTCAGCTTCAATCTCTCCGGCCAGGAACTGGAGAACCTCAACCTGCGCAGCGGGGCCTCCATCAACGGCACCGGCAACCACATCGACAATGTCATCACCGGCAATTCCGGCGACAACATCATCAACGGCCTCAGCGGCAACGACACGCTGACCGGCGCGCTGGGCCATGACAGTTTCCTCTTCACCACCGCACTCAGCCTCGTCGTCAATGTCGACACCATCACCGACTTCTCGGTGGTCGACGACACCATCGTGCTCGATCACGCCATCTTCGCCGCACTTGCCGGCAACGGCACGCTGAGCGCCGACCAGTTCACCGCCAACGCCTCCGGCACCGCCACCGATGCCAACCAGCACATCATCTACGAGACCGACACCGGCTGGCTCTACTATGACAGCAACGGCGATGCCGCGGGCGGCTCGAAGCATTTCGCCACGGTGGCGGCGAACCTGGCGATGACCAACGCAGATTTTGTGGTGGTGTGAGGGGGGGCGAGAGCCACTATCTGGGGTGGGATGGTGGGCCGGTGCGCCCGCCCCTTGGGCCCAAAGTGCTACCCATGTCTCCGGTATAAACCGTAACCTATGTGTCCGGAATGGACCCTCAGGCTGTTGGCGCACCCGACAGGATTCGAACCTGTGACCTCTGCCTTCGGAGGGCAGCGCTCTATCCAGCTGAGCTACGGGTGCTTCCCGGCGATCCGGAAAACGAACCAGCCGGTGAACCGGCAAGTCACGGCTTCTTAGCGGAAGCCGGGGCAGGCTTCAACGGGCAATTGGCGATTGGCGGCGTCCGTTGATGGTTGGTCCTCTCACGGGTGCGGGCGCTCCCCCTCTCCGTCTCGGCTTCACCGAGCCACCTTGCCGGGGCGAGCCACCGGTCTCGCCCGGGGGCGAGGAACCGGAGCTTTCCTGGGACGCGCCTCGTGACCGCAGCCCGCTCCTTCCGTTCGACCTCGCACCGCGCTCCGCCCTACTACCCCGCCTCGCTCCTCACCGCCCGTGCCCTGCGTGGCGCGCGCTTGGGCTTCTTGGCGCCGGTCAGTTCGTGCATGGCGTCGAGCTGCATCTGCTGCATTTCGGCCAGGCGGGTCCATTGGCGCGAGATGAGGTAGTCGAGCTTTTCGTGCAAATGGCGCACTTCGAGCTCGGCCTTGAGGTTGACGCGGTATTCGTTGAAGGAGCGCAGGCGGTCCTTGGTCTCCTGCCGCTTCTGGCTCATCATGATGATCGGCGCCTGGATGGCGGCAATGCAGGAGAGCAGAAGGTTGAGCAGGATGAAGGGGTAGGGATCGAAGGCGCTCACYGTGCCCTCGAGCAGGTTGATGCCGATCCACACCAGAAGCACGGTGGCGAAGGAGATCAGGAACCACCAGCTGCCGCCGAAAGCGGCCATGTTGTCGGAGACACGGTCGGCAAATGTCCGGTGCTCCTCGAACTCCTCCTCGCTGTTTTCGGAAATGGTGTCTTGCCTGGCGATCGATTCGACCACCTGCCGGTCGAGCTCGGAGAATTCGCCATGCTCCTGCTGGAGCAGCTCCTCCATGTAGCGCATGCGGTAGCGGCCAAGCTCCGCGCGGCTGATGCGGGCGCCGGGCGGCAGGTCCGGATGGTCGGCATGGATGCGGTCGGCAAGGCTGGGGCGCAGCGTGTCGATGCGGACAAGATCGCGCTTGCGGAATTTCCGGCCCGAGATCGCCGATGGCTTTTTCTTCGGCTTGGCGTGTGATGCGCCTGGGGCCGATGGCTCCGAATCCGGCACTTCGGGCACCTCGGAGTGCTCGTCCGAACCATGTTCGGCCTCATGCTCGCCAATGGTCGGCGCCTCGAAATATTCGCCGCCGCCATCGTTCTGGTTGTCTGCCGGCTGCTCCGGCGTTTTGGGGACGGTGCTCATGGTGCGGGCTCCTGATGGGGGTGCTCAGCTTGACGATACGCCTATGCCGCAACATCGCCAGTTTCGCGACGGATTTCGCATGGCGTACAAGTTCTTGTGATCGATCTGAAGGGCAGCGGTTGGCATGGCCGAAGAATGCGGCGGCGGGATGGAAACTCGTTCGGTAGCGATCCTTCCCACCCCCCTCTGTCCTGCCGGACATCTCCCCCGCAAGGGGGGAGATTGGATGTCACAACGGCTTTCGCCAATCCCCAACGTCGAAGAAAAGGAGCCGTCAGAGCAAACTGCCAATCTCCCTCCTTGCGGGGGTTGAGGAGCGGTCCGCGTAGCGGACGGGAAGCCAATTGCTTGGCTTTCCTAACGACGAACGTCCGGCAGGACAGAGGGGGGTGCTGTCCCGCCGACATCACACGAACTTCAGCACCGCGGCAGCGCTCCGAAGTCGCGGCATGGTTAGCGACCGCAACAAAAAACCCGCCTCGCGGCGGGTTACTCGTCCAGTAGGTCAGTTGGCGCAAATCAGCACCGTACTCGAATCTATAGCACAATTGCCCTCACCGGGCAATCCGTTGGCGGGCAGCCGGGCGCGAAAGTGGCTCGATGCTTGCTACCGGCAGCTCGCCCTTCGCAGGCTCAGGGCGTTCGTCGTTCAAAAAGCCAAGCAATTGGCTTTTTGTCCGCTGCGCGGACCACTCCTCACTGCTGTTCGGCGAACATCAGCCTGGTCTTGGTGTCGGCCATGGCGGGCGACAGGCTGCGCTGGATCAGTGCCTCGACATGGTCGTTGCGCTGGCGGGCGCTGTCGGCGCCCATCACCACGACGATCAACTGGCGGCCGTCGGCGTCGTAGGAGGTGACGATGTTGAAGCCGGAGGCCCTGATGTAGCCGGTCTTGATGCCGTTTACGCCGCGCACGCGGCCGAGCATGTCGTTGTGGCCGCGCACCAGTCGGCCACGGAACATGAAATCGCTTTCCGAGAAATAGTGGAACTGCTGCGCGAAGCGGGAATGCAGCGCCATGCCGAGCACCGCCATATCGCGCGCCGAGCTGTGCTGGTCGCCGTCGGGCAGGCCCGACGCGTTGCGGAACACGGTGCTCACCATGCCGAGCTGGCGCGCCTTGGCGGTCATCATGGCGGCGAACTGCTCCTCCGAGCCGCCGAGATATTCGCCGACCGCCACCGCCACGTCGTTGGCCGACTTGACGACAATGGCGCGGATCGCCGAATCGACGTCGATGGTCTCGCCGCGCCGGAAGCGCATCTTGGTCGGCGGCTGCGAGGCGGCGTGGTCCGACACCGGGATCTGCGTCGCCTTGGTGACGCGACCGGACTCCAGCGCCTCGAACAGCAGGTACAGCGTCATCATCTTGGTCAGCGAGGCCGGGTAGCGCTGCGCCGTCGAGTTGACCTCGAACAGCTGCTTGCCGGTTTTGGCGTCGACGACGATGGCGGCATATTTCTGCGGCGGCGCCGGCACCGCCAGCACCGCATCCGGCGGCGTCACGGTCGTGCAGCCGGCAAGCAGCAGCAACAGGCCAAGGGCCGCAAAAAGTCTCTGGACGAGCGGAAGTGGACGCGGGTTGGACAAGGGCAAGTCTGTTCTGGTCATGCTGTTGCTGAGATGAGCCGAAGCTAACGTAACGCGCCAGCTGCGTCCAACTGGTTAATGACGGTCATACCCAGGATTGTCATCGTAAGCTTGGGTTCCTCGCCCCCGCAGAGCGGGGGAGAGGTGGCCGCGAAGCGGACGGAGAGGGGGATTTCGTAAAGCGCCATCGTGCGAACGAAGGTCTCGGATCATTTGGCGCAGCCGGCGCCGGCCCCCTCTCCGTCTCGGCTTCGCCGAGCCACCTCTCCCCACTTCGTGGGGCGAGGAACCAAGCTTGCGGGCCGCCCCGAAATCGCCTGTTTCCTGTCTTCCCTTGCCAAAGCCGCGCTTCCTGAGGGAAGGGGCGTGGCATTCTGTCGGCTTGGGGGGCTTGGGCATGACGAACATCGGGGCTGGCGGCGTTGCGCCGTCGCTTATCAAGGCATCACTCAGCCGCACCGGCAAATGGGCCGGCAGCATCGCCTTTGTCGGGGGTGCCGCTTCCGACGTCCTCAATCCGCTGGCGCCATTCGCCGCCTATATCGCGCTGGTCGCCTCGGTGGCGGCGGTCATCATTGCCATTGCCATCGTGCTGCGGCTGGTGCTGGCGGCCAAGGCACTGCCGGCCTTGATTTTCGCCACCAGCGCCGCCGCCGTCGCCGGCGGCGTCTACGGCCTGCAACAGCAGACCAACTCGCAGAACGGGGTGATCGCCAGCCTGGTGCCAGCCATCGCCGGGCTGCAGCAATCGATGGGCATCGTCTCGGAGAAGGTGGCCAAGATCGAGCAGACCGTCACGCAGACGCAAGAGACGGTCGAAGCGGTCAAGCAGTCGACCGACACGGTGGCGAAGAAGACCGACGAGATCGCGTCGGCCCAGCAGCAGCAGACGCAGCAGACGGCGCAGGTGCAGAAGACCGCCGAAGAGGTGAAGAAGCAGACCGAGACGCTGGCCGCCGGCCAGGCGCAGCAGCAGGCCCAGACCGAGAAGCTGCAAGCGACGACCGAGCAGATCGCCGCCTCGATCGACACCATCGCCAAGGGCTTTGCCGCCCTTGCCGCGCAGGGCGGGGCGATCGCCGAGCCGAAGCGGCCGGATGAGTTTTATCACAACGCCCGCGTCTACGAATTGTCGGGCGACATGCTCAATGCGCGGCGCTCCTACCTCGCCTTCGCGGGCTTCGATGTCGATGCCATCGACCCCTACACGCGCTTTGCCACGCTGCTCAGGGTCCAGGACGGCAAGGCCGGCGCCCGCGAGGTGTTCGGCGCCCTTTCCGACAAGGGCAAGGCGCTGTCGATCAAGCTCGTGCATATCCTGCAGTTCGACGACGCCCAGCGCCTCGACAAGCTCAACGCCTTCATCGCGGCCAATCCGGATTTCGCACCGGCCTATTTCCTGCTGGCGCAGGAGTTCTCGGAAGACCGCCTCGGCGCCCAGCCGCTGGCCGACAAGCGCAACGAGGCCAAGGCGCTGACCAAATTCATGTCCTACGAAAAGGACGGCGGACTGCTCAAATATTTCGTCGACCAGACCCAGCTCGCCGACTGGCTGGACCGCAGCCGCAGCCGGCTGGCAGCCCTCGGCGACGTGCTCGATCCCTCGCGCTTCGTGCCGACGCTGACGCCGATGCGCTCGAACCAGGGCTGGTCGATGACCATCTCGCTGCCCGAGCCGGCGACCGCCATCTCCTGGCGCATGGGCGACAGCGGCCCGTTCACCGACACCGGCTTCCTGGCGCTCAACGACCAGACCACCGGCAAGCCGATGCCCAATCCGAGTTTCGAGCTGCCTGGCAGCACCGCGGCCGGCACCATCGCCRTCAAATATCTCGACATCAGGGGGCGCGAGACCGGCCCGTTCGACATCCGCTTCGACCCGGAGGCAGCACTCCAGCAAGGCGACAAGCAGATCCTCGACCAGTTCTGGACCTCGTGGATCGCCTTCGACTCCGGCGGCAATCACGGCCTGGTCTATTTCACCCAGATGCTGTCCTACCGCTGCGCCATCAAGGAGGTGCATTACAGCCTCAACGGCGCCGCGCTCGACAAGTCGTTCGAGATACCAGCCTGCGACAAGAAAGACCCCTACGCCATCCCTTACGAGGCCAAGGGCTACATCAAGGTTGCCGACAGCGTGACGTCGATGTCGGTGCAGGTCACCTATACCGACGGCACCAAATCGCCGGTGCGGGAATACAAACGGCAGTAAGCCTTTCATGGCGATGGCTTCGGGTCGAGATTTGCCTTGCCCGGCGTTTGCGCCGCCCCTCACCTGCCTGCCGGCATCCTCTCCCCGTATAGGAACGGGGAGAGGGGCGCTGTCGTCAACGGTTTCGCCGATCACCAGCGTTGCAGAGAAAGCGCGGGCGTTGCGGTCAGTTCCCTTCTCCCCGTYMCTATAMGGGGAGAAGGTGCCGGCAGGCGGATGAGGGGCAGCGCCGACCCGACGGTTTCCATTGTGCCTGATGCAAAATGCCTTACGCGGTGCTTGCGCAAGCCGCGCCGAACGGGTTCTTGTTCCGCCCATCAGAATCGGTGAGAGCGCTATGACTATCAGCACGATCAAGGCAAAAGGCATTTCGGTCTCGCTCGACCTCACGGTCGGCCACATCGCCGACATGGTCGTCGACGGCGGCGGGCGGAAGCTCAAGCCGCTGCATCGCGCGCCGTGGATCGATGAGCCGCGCGAGACGCTGCCGAAAGACCTGCCCGAGGGCACCGTCCGCCTGTCCGGCGACTTTCTCTGCGCGCCGTTTTCGCGCAGCGATGTCGAGGAGGCGCCGCTGCATGGCTGGCCGGCCAACAGCGCCTGGGATGTCACCGACAGCGCCGCGACCAACGATGGCTGGCGGGCCAGCTTCCGCTTGCGGCACAAGGTGATGGGCGCGACGGTCGACAAGATCCTGACGCTGCGCGACGACCATCCCTTCCTCTACCAGGAGCATGTGTTTTCCGGCGGCCATGGCGCGATCTCGGTCGCCCATCACCCGATGACGGCGATGACCGGCGGCGGCAAGCTGGCCTTTTCGCCAAAGCGGTTCGCCGCGACGCTCGACGATCCACTGGAGCCGGATCCCGCACGCGGCCGCTTCATGCTGGCCTATCCGGCGCGGTCCACCGATCTCAGCCATTTCCCCGCCGCCGGCGGTGGCACGCTCGACCTGACGCAGTACTGCATGGACGACCGTCGCGAGGATTTCGTCACTTTGGTCGAGGCCGATCATGGCGGGCCGGGTTGGACGGCACTGGCGCGCCAGGCCGAAGGCGATCTGGTGCTGGTGCTGAAGAACCCGGCCGAGCTGCCGATCACCATGCTGTGGCTCAGCAATGCCGGGCGCGACTACGCGCCGTGGAGCGGTCGCCATCGCGGCGTGCTCGGCATCGAGGATGGCCGCGCGTCCGTCGGCCATGCCGCGTCGATCGGCGACAACTGGCTGAAGCGCGAAGGGGTGGCGACCGCCTTTGCGCTCCGCGAAGGCCACAGCGTTTCCTTTCGCCATGTCATCGGCGCCATGCCGCTCTCCGGCGGCGAGCCACCACAGGCGGTCACCACGGCGAACGGCCGCATGCGGCTGGCGGCCGGTAGCTCGACCTGGGAGGTTCCCTTCGACAGCGATTTCCTGCGCATCGGCCAGCCTGTGGCTGCCTGAGTGCGCGGCATCAATGCGGATTTGAAATTTCCGCCGACTGCCGCCAAGATGTGGCCGAAATCATCATGCGGAACATGGTGGATTTGAAGCTCCTGCCAGAGAGAGGCTCTCATGTCCGAAATCGCCCATCTCGCCGCCACCATCTTCAAGCGCGCCGGCAAGGTGCGACGCTTCGTCGTCGCCATTGCCGGTCCGCCGGGTGCCGGCAAGTCGACATTGTCGGCAAGCCTGCATGACCTGCTGCCGGAAGGCGCCGTGGAAGTCGTGCCTATGGATGGCTTCCACTATGACGACATCGTGCTCGAGCGGCGCGGCTTGCGCGCGCGCAAAGGGGCACCGGAAACCTTCGACTTTGCCGGCTTCGAAACCTTGCTGAAACGGATCCGCGCCGGTGAACCCGATATCGCCATCCCGGTTTTCGACCGCACCATGGAACTGTCGCGCGCCGCCGCCTCGATCGTCGCCACCGAGACCAAGTTCATCCTGGTCGAGGGCAATTACCTGCTGCTCGACGAGGAGCCGTGGTCGCGGCTGGCGCCGCTGTTCGATTTCTCGATCTTCGTCGACGTGCCGCGCGACGAGCTCGAGCGCCGCCTGCTCGAGCGCTGGCACGGTCATGGCCGCTCCGACGCGGATGCCCGCGCCTGGATCGCCTCCAACGACATGCCCAACATCGACCGGGTGCTTGCCCGCCGCCGGACCGCTGACCTGGTGATCGGCGTTTCGGCGTGATTGTAAGGATTCTTCAAGGGGAACCTTAAGACTTTCAGGCCGTTATCTCCCCAGGCAATTCGGCCAGAAGAGGGATTCCATCCGATGGCACAAAAGGCAAGAAGACCCGCGCCCGCCAAGGGCAAGGCAACCCAATCGAAGGCAGGCGCCGGTCCGGCGATCGCCGAGCGTTCCAAGGACGCCAAGCCGTCTTTCGGCAAGGCGGCGCCGAAGAAAGTGGTGCCTGCCGCGGCGAAGACCGCGCCCAAGGTGGCAAAGCCCAAAAAGCCGGCAAACACTGGCGATTCGCTGTCGGGCAGCGCCATGCGCACGGTCAAGGCCACGGCCAATGTGGCAGCCGGCGCCGTCGTCGTCGCGGCAAGGGGTGCGGCATCGTTTGCCGCTTCCGTCGTGGGCAGGGGCGGCTCGAAAGCCAAGGCGAAGGCAAAATAGCAGCGTTCTGTCGAGGGCCTGGCCGGCTTTGATTCAGCCCTTCGCCGGGATGGTCAGGCCCTTTTGTACGGCTGGCCTGGCAAGGCCGCGTTCCAGCCATGTCCCGACATTGCCGAAATCATCGAAGCCGACGAGTTCGCGCGCTTCGTAGAAGCCGATCAGGTTGCGCACCCAGCCGAGCAGCGAGATGTCGGCGATGGTGAAGTCATTGTCCATGATCCACTTGCGGCCCTTCAGCCTGCCGTCGAGCACACCGATCAGCCGCCGCGATTCATCGCGATAGCGCTCCAGCGGGCGCTTGTCGGCAATTTCACGGCCGGCGAATTTGTGGAAGAAGCCTACCTGGCCGAACATCGGCCCGACCGAGGCCATCTGGAAGAACACCCATTGGATCGTCTCGTAGCGCCGCGCCGCGTCCACCGGCATGAGCAGGCCGGTCTTTTCGGCGAGGTAGAGCAGGATGGCGCCGGATTCAAACAGGCCGATCGGCTTCCCGTCCGGACCGTTCGGATCGATGATCGCCGGTATCTTGCCGTTGGGGTTGAGCGACAGGAATTCCGGTGTCCAGCTCTCGTTCTTGCCGATGTTGACCAGATGCGGCTCGTAGGGCAGGCCGAGCTCTTCCAGGGCGATCGATATCTTCACCCCGTTGGGCGTCGTGGCCGAATAGAGCTGGATCTGGTCCGGATGCCTGGCTGGCCAGCGCGTTGCGATCGGAAAGGCGGACAGGTCGGCCATGGAAAACTCCTGAACGGGGATTGGCGCCGGGGCGGCACTGGTTTTGGCGGGTTCAGCCAAGGATTTAGGCGGACGGCCGATTCTGATCAATATGGCGGCGACTGTTTCACTGCGCACGGACAGTCCATGAACCGGACGGTTCGGGGACGGTAGGGATCGCCTGGGCGGGTGGTAGCCGCCTTATTGCCACGCCTGGCGCGATGCGCCACCTGACCGTCATAGCACTTTTGAAAGCAGGGCGCGCGCAGGCTCGATCGACGTGGGAGCATATTGCCGGAAAGACCACCGGCAGCAATTGCCTGCGGTATCCGAAGCACGTCCGTCATCAGGATGTCGGCAACAGGTGCACGACATAGCGAACGTCGCGATCCGTGCTATATCTGGGCAGTTGGGGGGCTCGATGAACGACACCGACTACGCGCTGGGACATGCAGAGGCGGAGTTGCGCCGCCTCAGCACCCAGGCACGGTTGATCGATCCGATCACGCGTCGCTTTCTGGAAGCTGCCGGAATCACCAAAGGTATGCGCATCCTCGATATTGGCAGCGGCGCCGGCGATGTCGCGTTTCTCTGTGGCGAACTGGTTGGGCCGACTGGAGAAGTTGTGGGTACCGACCTTGCCCTTGCAGCCGTCGAAAGGGCGGAGCTGCGCGCCAGGAATGCCGGGTCAGGCACAATCTCCTTCAGACACGGCGATCCGGCTGAACTGAATTTTGACGAACCCTTCGATGCGATCGTTGGTCGCTACGTTCTCCAATTCATGCCCGATCCAGCACAGTCGCTCCGACGGATCGCCCGTCATTTGCGGCCTGGTGGGGTCGTCGTATTCCACGAACTTGACTGGGATGGCGCTCGTTCGTCGCCCCCGTCGCCGACATACGATAAGGTATGCGGGTGGCTCAGCCGTACAATCGAGGGGGCGGGAGCGCAGGTGCGCCTTGGTGCCCGACTTGCCTCTCTGTTTGAAGAGGCTGGTCTACCCTCGCCTGTCCTGAGGCTGGAGGCGGTCATCTCGTCAGGGCCACGGGCAGTTGACGTTGTACACCTTGTGACCGATCTCGTGGAAACACAATTGCCGACCATGGAGCGGCTAGGGATCGCAGCAGCTTCGCAGGTCGAGCCCCTTACACTCGCTGACCGCATCCTGTCGGAGGTCGGTGCCGACGGCACGTTGATGGGGCGATCGGAGATAGGTGCCTGGACCACGAGGCCGGAGTGAACGCACGCGTCGTCGTGCGATGACCGCTCTCCAACCTCCTCCAGACGGTCTTCCAGCAGCACAGCATCGGGCAGACGCAACCGCCCGGACAGGCCGGGATCGCCTGCGGCCGGTCGAGATCGGGTGGGATCAAACCGCCTTGAAGGCCAGCACCGCATTGGTGCCGCCGAACGCGAAGCCATTGCTGATCGCCGTGCGCACCTTGCGTTCACGCGCCACGTTCGGCGTGATGTCGAGGTCGCAATCGGGATCAGCTTCGCGAAAATTGGCCGTCGGCGGCACCATGCCTTCACGGATCGCCATCACGCAGGCGATCATCTCCAGCGCGCCCGATGCGCCAAGGCAATGGGCATGCATGGATTTGGTCGACGACACCGACAGTTTGTAGGCATGGTCGCCGAAGACGCGCTTGATCGCCGCCGTCTCGATCTGGTCGTTGGCCTTGGTGCCGGTGCCATGGGCATTGAGATAGTCGACATCCTCGGGATTGAACCCGGCGTCGGCCAGGCAGGCGCGCATGGCGGCCGTCGGTCCTTCGATGGTTGGCGCGACGATGTCGGACGCGTCGGCGGAAAGGCCGGCGCCGGCAATTTCGGCAAGGATGGTGGCGCCGCGCGCCATGGCATGTTCGTAGCTCTCCAGCACCGCCATGCCGGCGCCCTCGCCGAGCGACAGGCCCTGGCGATCAGCCGAGAATGGCCGGCAGGTGTCGGGCGCCAGCACCCGCAATGCCTCCCAGCCCTTCAGGATACCCCAGACCAGCGGCGCATCGGTGCCGCCCGCGACCATCACGTCGGCGCGGCCGAGCCTGATCTGGTCGACGGCCGAGGCGATGGCATGGTTGGACGACGAGCAAGCGGAGGTGACGCCGAAAACCGGACCGCGCAGGCCGAGACTCATGCTGACCTGGCCGGAGGCCGCACTGGGCATCACTTTCGGCACGGTGAAGATGCCGGCGCGGTTCTTGCCCTCGATCAGGATGGCGCGGTAGTTTTCCTCGATCGCTTCCCAGCCGCAAACACCGACGCCGACGACGGTGCCCATCCGGTAGGTAGTGGCTTCGTCCGAGGCCAGACCGGCCTGCTGCATAGCCTCCCTGGCCGCGATCACCGCCAGCAGGCTGAAACGGTCCATCGACACCAATTGCTTGCGGTCAATGCCGTGATCGGGAAGCGTCTTGATTTCGCAACCGACCTTGACCTTCAGATCATGCAGTTGCGGACTGCTGATCTGGCCGATGGCCGAGCGGCCGGCGCGCATTTCATTCCAGATCGCGGGCGCGTTGGTGCCAAGCCCGCAAATACCGCCCATGCCGGTGATGACAACGCGCTGCCGCATTCAGGTCAGGCTTTTTTCGCGATCAGCGCGCGAACAGCTTCCACCATGTCGCCGACATTCTTCAGATTGCTCCAGGCATCGACCGTGTTCATCTCGATCTCGATGCCATAATCTTCCTCGAGATCGAAGATGATCTCCGTCAGCTCGAGCGAATGGATACCAAGCGAGGTCAATTCAGTGTTGGTCGTGATTTCTTCGCCGCCGGGCTCGGCATGAGCCTTGATCTTCGCGATGATATCCGTTGCCAGCTGGTCGGCCATTCGGTTTCTTCCCCACTATGTCGCGTTTCCCGACGCCAATTGAGCAGCGCCCCTTTTTCTCCCGGTATCAAGCCGCCGTCTTCGCTCTATACCCCCGCCAAGCGCTGCATGACCGTACCAAGGTGGTTCCCTCTATAGAAACCGAAACGTTGTCAAGCAACAAGCTATATCAAGCCATGCATCGACAAAGGCGCCGGAGTGCTTAACGTGCTGGCATGGATAAGACCGAACATGGCAGGATTTCGACGCAGCGCGCCGCGGGCGCGGCTCGGCTTTCCTGCGCCGTCGTCGACGGTCGCACGCGGCTGCGGCGCCTCTATCAGGACGGTGCCGCCAAGATAAGGATGCCGGCGGTCTCGACCGATCCGCTCGAAGCGGTGCTGATCAACACCGCTGGCGGGATGACCGGCGGCGACCGTATCGCCTGGGACGTGGATGTCGGCGCGGCGGCCTCGGCATCGATCACGACCCAGGCCTGCGAGAAAATCTATCGGGCGGCATCCGACCATGCCGAGGTGCGGGTGAAACTATCGGTCGGTGAAAACGGCCGCATCGCCTGGCTGCCGCAGGAAACCATCGTCTTCGACCAGACGGCGTTTGCCCGCACGCTGGACGTCGAGCTTGCCGTCGGCGCCGAGGCGCTGGTGCTGGAGGCCGCCGTCTTCGGCCGCCTGGCCATGGGCGAACACGTCACGAAAGGCAATTTCCATGACCGCTGGCGTGTCCGCCAGGACGGCGAGCTCATTCATGCCGAGGATTTCCGCATCGGACCCGATATCGCGGCCACGCTCGACCGCCCGGCGATTGCCGGTGGCGCGGTCGCGATGGCGACGCTGCTGCTGGTGTCGCCGCGGGCCGAGGCCCTGCTCGATCCGGTTCTGGAGATCGTCGGCGACCAGGGCAGCGCCAGCGCCTGGAGCGTGAGGAAATCTGGCAAGCTTCTTGCGAGGCTCTACGCCGGGGACGGCTATCGGCTCCGCCAGCGGCTGGTTCCGCTGGTCCAATTGCTCAACGGAAAGGCGGGGTTGCCCAAATTATGGTCATTGTAAGTCCGTCTATGCCAGTCCAGGGAAGCGCATGAACCTGACACCGAGGGAAAAGGACAAGCTGCTGATCGCCATGGCGGCGATCGTGGCGCGCAAGCGGCTCGAACGCGGCGTCAAGCTCAATCATCCGGAAGCGATCGCGCTGATCACCGATTTCGTCGTCGAAGGCGCCCGTGACGGCCGCCCGGTCGCCGAGTTGATGGAGGCCGGCGCCTACGTCGTCACGCGCGCGCAGGTGATGCAAGGCATCGCCGAGATGATCCCTGACGTGCAGGTCGAGGCGACATTCCCCGACGGCACCAAGCTGGTGACCGTGCACGAACCCATCAGGTGAGGAGAGAAAAAATGCTTGAGCTGCGTCCCAATTGCGAATGCTGTGACAAGGACCTGCCGCCGCAGGCGACGGACGCGCTGATCTGCACCTTCGAGTGCACCTTTTGCGCCGACTGCGTGGAACACATCTTGGGCGGCACCTGCCCCAATTGCGGCGGCAATTTTTCGGCGCGGCCGATCCGCCCGCCGGCGATGCTGAAGAAATATCCCGCTTCGACCAGGCGCGTTCTCAAAGCTGAAGGGTGCGGGCCCCGCAAGGCGGCGTGACACCACCACCCGCAAACGAAAGGCAAATAGAATGATGTCCGCCAAACGCCTGTGCCTGTCGGCGATCCTACTGCTGGCAGCAGTCATGCCGGCCTATGCCCATGTCGGCATCGGCACGACCTCCTCCTTCACGGTCGGCTTCATGCACCCGCTCTCCGGCCTCGATCACATGACGGTGATGATCGCGGTCGGCCTGTGGGCGGCGCTCAAGGGCGGCAAGGCAATCTGGGCCTGGCCGGCGGCCTTTGTCGGCGTGATGCTGGTCGGCGGCGGGCTCGGCATGCTGCATATGCCGCTGCCGTTCGTCGAACCCGGCATATTGGCGTCCGTCGTGGCGCTCGGGCTGCTGGTGGCGCTGGCAGTCGATCTACCGGTCTCGGCCGGCGTCGCCATCATTGGCCTGTTCGCGCTGTTCCACGGCCACGCGCATGGCACCGAGGTGCCGGAAAATGCCGGCGGGCTGGAATATATAGCCGGCTTTGCCATCGCGACAGTGCTGCTGCATGCCACCGGCATCGCTGCCGGGCTCGGGCTTGGCATCAGGTTCCGTGGCCTGGCCCGCGCCGCCGGTGCGGGCTGCGCGGCGGTCGGTGTCGGCCTCGTCTTCGGCGTGATGTGAGGCACGATGATCCCCGGCGAAATCATCCCCAAAGACGGCGACATCGAACTGAACAAGGGGCTGCCGACCGTCACCCTGAAAGTGGCCAACAGCGGCGACCGGCCGATCCAGGTCGGCAGCCACTATCATTTCTTCGAGACCAACGAGGGACTGAGATTCGACCGCGAGCGGGCGCGCGGCATGCGCCTCGACATCGCCGCCGGCACGGCCATGCGTTTCGAGCCTGGCCAGGAGCGCGACGTGACGCTGGTGCCGCTCGGCGGCAAGCGCGAGGTCTACGGATTTCAGCAGAAGGTGATGGGCAGGCTGTGAGATCGATGGCGTCTCATGCATGTCGCCCAAGAATAATTGGCGCTTTCGACTCAGTCCGACGGCTTGGCCGCAGCGTAGATGACGATCTTTCCAGGGTCATCGAAGTCGACGGCGAGGACGTCCTGTGCCAGCACGCGCCGCGACTCGATGGCGTTGAACAGCAGCGCGTTGGCCTCGATCTCCTTGCGCAGCTCAGCAATGTCGTCCTGATGCTGTTTGACCTTGCTCTCGATCACCGGCGGCGGGCCGCCTTCGCTGCGCGCCGCATCGGTGAGGCGCACAATCTCGACCTTGTCGAGCTTGGACGTCTTGCGCACCATGCCGATGTTTTCACGCGTCCGGTCGATCGCCGTGTTGACGTTGCGGGCTTCGGCGGTGGCGTTGGCCTCTTCCTTCTTGACCTCCGAGCCGACGATGCGGTTGACGGTATCGGGGCTTTCAAGGCCCTGCGCTTTCAACGTGGCGTTGGRCAGGCTCGCCGACAGAAACGCAGCCGCTGCAATGGCATGCAGCCATCGGGGGTCGGGCAAGGTGGTGATGGTCATCGCTCGCTTTCGAGATTTGTTTCGACACTCAAAAGGCGAAACGAATCCAGCCCTGCCAAGGTTCCTTTCCCTCTGCAGCCGGCGGGCCGGACGTCGGCCCGCCGTGCCGCGTTGTCAGCTCGCCTTCTTGGTGATCAGGGTCAGCGCGCCATTGGGCTGCATGCTGGCGGCGACGACCTGCGCCGAGCTAAGCCCCTTGGCTACCAGCGCGGACTTCACCTTGGGCGTGGCGTCGATCGAACTGCGCAATTTCTGGAGGCCGGCGTCGCCACGCTGGGCGATCACCTGGTTGACCTGCGTCTGGGTGTCCTTTGGCAGCTCCGTGATGTCGACGATGTTGACGCTCTGGATCGTCGGAACGGCAGGCTGAGCCTTGGGCGCGGCCGGGGCAGGCGTGGTCGGCGCCGGAGCGGGTTGCTGCTGGGCATTGGCGGCGCCCGCCAGCATCAGCGTGGCGGCGGCTGCAATCAATATCGTCTTGCGCATGGATTTTCCTTCCATCGATTTGGCAAACGGTCGGTTTGGGGTGACGCCCTAACCTCAACCGTCAAATCGGATGAGAAGGTGTCGGCCAGCGGGTCATTGCGTGACCATTGGATGGCGACAATGTGCAGCCAGGCTTCAATCAAATCGCATTTCGGCAAACCACATTTCGGGAGCAATCGCTGATGGCCAGAGTTACCCGCGCCGCCTATGCGCAGATGTATGGCCCGACCGTCGGCGACCGCGTGCGGCTTGCCGACACCGAGCTGTTCATCGAGGTCGAGAAAGATCTCACCACCCATGGCGAGGAAGTAAAATTCGGCGGCGGCAAGGTGATCCGCGACGGCATGGGCCAGAGCCAGGTTTCACGCGCGCAAGGCGCGGTCGACACCGTCATCACCAATGCGCTGGTGGTCGATGCCAGCGCCGGCATCTTCAAGGCCGATATCGGTCTGCGCGACGGCCGCATCGCGGCAATCGGCAAGGCGGGCAATCCGGACATGCAGGAAGGCGTCACCATCATCATCGGTCCCGGCACCGAGATCATTGCCGGCGAGGGCAAGATCCTGACCGCCGGCGGCTTCGACGCGCATATCCATTTCATCTGCCCGCAGCAGATCGAGGAAGCGCTGATGAGCGGCATCACCACCATGCTCGGCGGCGGCACCGGCCCGGCCCACGGCACACTGGCCACCACCTGCACGCCGGGGCCATGGCACATGGCCCGTATGATCCAGTCCTTCGACGCCTTCCCGATGAACATCGGCCTGTCGGGCAAGGGCAACGCTTCGCTGCCTGCGGCACTCGAGGAAATGGTGCTCGGCGGCGCCTGTTCGCTGAAGCTGCACGAGGACTGGGGCACGACGCCGGCGGCCATCGACTGCTGCCTGTCGGTTGCCGACGATTACGACGTGCAGGTGATGATCCATACCGACACGCTGAACGAGTCCGGCTTCGTCGAGAACACGGTGGCGGCGATCAAGGGCCGGACCATCCATGCTTTCCACACCGAAGGCGCCGGCGGCGGCCATGCGCCTGACATCATCAAGGTCTGCGGGCTGCCCAACGTCATTCCGTCCTCGACCAATCCGACCCGGCCCTACACGGTCAATACGCTCTCCGAGCATCTCGACATGCTGATGGTCTGCCATCATCTGTCGCCATCGATCCCCGAGGACATCGCCTTCGCCGAAAGCCGCATCCGCAAGGAGACCATCGCGGCGGAAGACATTCTGCACGACATCGGCGCGTTCTCGATCATCTCGTCGGACAGCCAGGCCATGGGGCGCGTCGGCGAGGTGGCGATCCGCACCTGGCAGACCGCCGACAAGATGAAGCGCCAGCGCGGCGCCCTGCCGCAGGAGACCGGCAACAACGACAATTTCCGCGTTCGCCGCTACATCGCCAAATACACCATCAACCCGGCCATCGCGCATGGGCTGTCCAGGGATATCGGCTCGATCGCTGTCGGCAAGCGCGCCGACCTGGTGCTGTGGAACCCGGCCTTCTTCGGCGTCAAGCCGGATATGGTGCTGATCGGCGGCATGATCGCCGCTGCCCCAATGGGCGATCCCAACGCCTCGATCCCGACACCGCAGCCGATGCACTACCGGCCGATGTTCGGCGCCTATGGCAAGGCCAGGACCAACTCGTCGGTGACCTTCGTCTCCAAGGCGGCGCTCGAGTCGGGGCTGCATGGCAGGCTCGGCGTCGACAAGCAGTTCGTCGCCGTCGAGAACACCCGGGGCGGCATCGGCAAGCATTCGATGGTGCTCAACGACGCCATGCCGCGTATCGAGGTCGATCCCGAAACCTATGAGGTCCGCGCCGACGGCGAGCTGCTGACCTGCGAGCCCGCGACGGTGCTGCCGATGGCGCAGCGGTATTTTCTGTTTTAGGGTCATGGTCTGCAACGAATCTGGACCCGCCATGGACGAGCAAAAGAAGGCAGCCCTGATTTCAAGGATGGGTCCGTTGGAAGCCTACAACGGTGGCGCTGCTCCACGCGTCATGCCGATGATTACGCTGGAGCAGTATTTTGACGGAGCCGAAGGCGAAGCGGGTCTACTGTGCAATAGCCACGCTGCTCCCGACAACGACACGGTCCTGGCGACGTTCAAGTCGATACGCGACCGACCCGAGGTTCACGACATCAGGATAGCGATTACCCAATGCGATAACGGGGAATGGCCGTTCTCGGACAAGGTCGTCGTAGTAACTCGCGCCAGCGAAGACGAAGTGCTTGGCTGGCTGCCGTCTGGCTTTGAGCCGGACGAGACCTGGGAGGGAGATGTCGACCATCTGCCTGCGGAGAAGATCGAGGTTCCGTCCGACTACAGGAAGCTGTGGCTCTGGTACGATTGAGGCCGCAACTGCTGGAGTGCACAGAGTCGACCTATGGCCACCGAAATCACTTCCGCCCACGACATCTTTCCGCATATTCGCATCGTCATGGGCATGGTGATCGGGCTTGGCGTCGCCCGCCTGCTGTCGGGGGTGGCGCGCATCGTCCAGCATCCCGGCCAGTACCGGCTCTATCCCGTGCACCTGGCCTGGGTCGCTTCGGTGCTTCTGATGCTGGTGCATTTCTGGTGGTGGGAGTTCGGCCTCTACACCATCGAGACGTGGACCTTCGGCAAGTACCTGTTCATCATCTTCTATGCGATCACGCTGTTCCTGCTCTGCGCGCTTCTGTTTCCGGATTCGATGCTGGACTACACCAGCTACGAGGATTTCTTCTATTCGCGCCGGGCGTGGTTCTTCGGCCTGCTGGCGGCGACCTATCTGCTCGACGTGATCGACACGCTGCTGAAGGGACCGGAACATTTTGCCCGCTTCGGCAACGAATATCTGTTCCGCACGCCGGTCTTTGTCGCGCTGTGCATCGCCGCGATCCTGGTGCAAGACCGCCGCTTCCACATCGYCTTTGTCGCGGCCGCGCTCGTCTATCAGATATCGTTCATCCTGCGGCTCTTCGACACGATCGTTTGACTACAGCGCCGCGCGTCTTTCCGACGCGCAAAGGACGCTGTAGCACTTTGACTGGCGCCCATTGGGATGAAGTGAGGGATGGTCTAAGCTTCCAGGGAAAGGCAGGTTTGCGCATGTACAAGGCCGTCGGATCGCGTGGATCCCGGGTCAGCCGCGTTCTCTGGATGCTCGAGGAGCTCGGGCAGCCCTATGAATTCGTCGAGGTCAAGCTGCGCTCACCGGAAGCCTATGCGCTGAACCCTTCGGGCAAGGTGCCGATCCTGATCGACGGCGATTTCACGGTGACGGATTCGGCGGCGATCTGCGTCTATCTCGCCGACAAGCACGCCGACAAGGGCATGGGCGCCGATCCAGGCGTTGCCGGGCGTGCCGAAATGGATTCCTGGATGCATTTCGCTCAATCGGAATTCGAAGCACCGCTTTGGAACAAGCTGCGCCATCGCTTCCTGCTGCCGAAGGAGGTGCGGGTCGATGTCGGCCCGGCGGCGGCTTACGACTTCGCGTCCGAGCTCAAGGCTCTGGACCGTCGGCTGGGCGACAAGCCCTTTGCACTGGGCGACCGGTTTTCGGCCGTCGACGTGCTGCTCGGCGATATGGGCGGCTGGGCGCGCGCCGGCCGGTTTCCAATCGAATCCGAGCGCGTCAACGCATATTTCGACCGCGTGCTGGCGCGGCCCGCCCGTGCGCGGGCGCAAGCCAATGGGGGATCCATGAAATGAAGCTCGACATCCGCACCGACTTCACCAAATTTCCCCGCGCCGTCTCGGTGCTGACTGCCGGCAATGCCGGGGCCACGGCACCCTCCGGCCGCGCCATTCTCGCCCATGACGAGCGGCATCTGCGCCGCCGGGCGATCGAGCTTGCCGACGGCAGCAAGGTGCTGGTCGACCTGCCCGAGCCCGTCGCCCTGAACGATGGCGACCGGCTGGTGCTGGAGGATGGCCGCCACATCGAGATCATCGCGGCGCCAGAAGATGTCTACGACATCCGCGCTCGCGACGGCGTGCATCTGGCCGAGCTCGCCTGGCATATCGGCAACCGCCATCTCGCCGCGAGCATCGAGGCCGGGCGCATCCTCATCCTGCGCGACCATGTCATCAGGGCGATGCTGGAGGGGCTGGGGGCCACGGTGACCGATGTCTCCGAGCCGTTCAGGCCGGTGCGCGGCGCCTATTCCGGCCACGGTGGACACAGCCATGATCACGGCCATGCGCACGCCGAGGCGCACGCGCACAGCCATGGTGAAGCGCATTCCCACGCGCACAGCGAATCCCTTTCCCATTCGCATTCCCACGCTGGCCACCACCACGATCATGAGTGACCAGCCTTCCAACATCGCCCTGCTACGGCTGATGGCGTGGCTGTCGCCGGCCTTTCCGGTCGGCGGCTTTTCCTACAGCCATGGTCTGGAACGCGCGGTGCATGACGGGCTGATTGCCGACGCGAAAACCCTCGCCGGGTGGCTGGAAACGCTGGTCGAGATGGGTTCGGGCTGGAACGACGCCGTGCTGTTCGCCGAGAGCTGGCGCCGCGCGCGCAACGACGGTGATCTAGACGAAATTGCAGCACTTGCCGAGGCGCTCGCCGGTTCGCGTGAACGCCACACCGAGGCCATGCTGCAAGGCGCCGCCTTTCTCAAAGCGGCGGCAGCCTGGCCCAGCCCCGTGCTGGAGCGCCTGCCGGCCGAATGCGCCTATTGTGTCGCCGTCGGCGCCATCGCAGGCGGCAATGCGATTGCGCTTCAGGACGCGCTGTCCGCCTTCCTGCAGGCCTTCTTCTCCAACCTCGTCCAGGCCGCGATCCGGCTCGGCATCGTTGGCCAGAGCAAGGCCACCGCGCTGCTTGCCGGCTTCGAGCCGCTGGCGTTGTCGACAGCCGGCCGCGCCGCGCGCTCGACATTGGACGATCTCGGCGGCTGCGCCCTTGTCTCCGAAATCATGGCTATGAGACACGAAACCCAGTATTCGCGGTTGTTCCGTTCATGATTTTTCTCGCCTTCGCGCTATCGTTTGTCCTGCTGCTGATCACGGCGCTGCATGTCTACTGGGGCATTGGCGGCATCTGGCCGGGCCGGGATGCGGCCTCCTGCGCCCGCGCCGTCGTCGGCTTTCGCGGCGTCGATGAGATGCCGACACCGTTCGCCAGTTTCGCAGTTGCCGCGTGCCTTGCCCTGGCGACACTGTGGCCGCTGGCGCTTGAAGGCGTCTTTGCCTCGCCCTTTCCCAAGCAAGGCCTCGCCGCCACCTCGCTGCTCATCGGGCTGGTGTTCCTGGGGCGCGGCATTGCCGGCTTCACGCCATGGTGGCGACGGCTGGCGCCGGAACAACCTTTCGCGCGGCTCGACCTGCGCTACTACTCGCCGCTGTGCCTGTTGATCGGGCTCGGCTTCGCCATCCTCGCCATCACGGAGTTTCCCGCATGACACAGAAAAATGGCCCGCTGCGCGTCGGCATTGGCGGTCCGGTCGGTTCGGGCAAGACGACGCTGACCGAAAAGCTGTGCAAGGCGCTGCGCGACGAATTCTCGATCGCTGTGGTGACCAACGACATCTACACCAAGGAAGACGCCATGATGCTGGCCCGGCTGCAGGCGCTGCCGGAGGATCGCATAATGGGTGTCGAGACCGGTGGCTGTCCGCATACCGCCATCCGTGAGGATGCCTCGATCAACCTGCAGGCGATCGCCGAGATGAACAAGAAATTCCCCGACCTCGACATCGTTTTCATCGAATCCGGTGGCGACAACCTCGCCGCCACCTTCTCGGCTGATCTCGCCGACCTCACGCTTTATGTCATCTCGGTCTGCCAGGGCGAGGAGATCCCGCGCAAGGGCGGGCCGGCGATCACCCGCTCCGATTTCCTGGTCATCAACAAGAGCGATCTGGCGCCCTATGTGAACGTCAATCTCGATGTCATGGAGAGCGACGCCGGCCGCATGCGCGGCAAGCGGCCGTTCGGCTTCACCGACCTGTCGCGCGGCAAGGGTCTGCGGGAGGTCATCGACTTCATCGTCGAGCATGGCGGCCTGCGGGCTGGCGCCGCCGCCAGCACGGCGGCATAGGCAAGGACATCGGCGTCCGGCGGCGATCGCAACAAGGACCTTGGCTCTGCACCAAGCGAAAGCGGTTGCGAGCCTCGGCTGGTCGCGGCATTCTCGCCTCTTTCACGGAGTGTCCTCGATGAGCATCGCCCGCCTGCAAAAGGAAACGCTGACCAACCTGCCCTTCTATGAGGAGCGCGTCGATCTCGCCTGCGCCTTTCGCTGGACGGCGCGGCTCAACATGCACGAGGCGGTGGCCAACCATTTCTCGCTGGCGGTCAATGACGACGGCACGCAGTTCCTGATGAACCCCAACCAGGTGCATTTCTCGCGCATCAAGGCGAGCGACCTGCTGCTGATCGACGCCAACGATCCCGACACGCTCTCGGGGCCGAACGCGCCCGACCCGACGGCGTGGGGGCTGCATGGCGCCATCCATCGCAATGTCCGCCACGCGCGCTGCGTCATACATGTGCATTCCATACACGCCACGGTGCTGGCATCGCTCGCCGACTCTCGCCTGCCGCCGATCGACCAGAACTCGGCGATGTTCTTCAACCGCCATGTCGTCGATGCCCATTATGGCGGGCTGGCCTTCGAGGAGGAGGGCGAACGCTGCTCTCAGCTCCTCGTCGATCCCAAGGTCAAGGTGATGGTGATGGGCAATCACGGCGTGCTGGTCATCGGCGACACGGTCGCCGATGCCTTCAACCGCATGTTCTATTTCGAGCGCGCCGCCGAGACCTACATCAAGGCGCTGTGGACCGGCCGCCCGCTGCGCACGCTGTCCGATGCGATCGCCGAGAAGACGGCAAGCGAGATGGACGACTATCCCGGCCAGGCCGAACGCCACCTCAGCGAGTTGAAGGCGATCCTCGACGAGCAGGAACCGGTCTACCGCAACTGAGCCTCTGAAGGCTAAAGCCCGAGTTCGGCGCGCAATTCCTCGGCGCTGTTGATGACGATAGCACCGGGCGGGCCTTCCATCGGCTTTTCCGGCCAGAAGATCGTCGTCATGCCTGCCGCCAGCCCCGCCATGGCGCCCGGCCAGCTGTCGTCGATCGCTATCGCCTCAGCAGGAGCGACGCCAGCGAGATATGCGGCGCGCAGGAAGGGTTCGGCGTGCGGCTTGCCCTCGCGCACATCGTTGCGGCTGATCGTCTTCATGCCGGGATAGGTCAGCCCGACCATCCGAAGGTTGGCGTCGACGATCATGCGGTCCGAATTCGACACCACGGCTTGCGCCACGCCCCTTGCCCGCAAGTCGTTGAAGATCTCGATCGCGCCGGGGCGCGGCTGCAAGCGCTCGACCAGCGGCAGATAGTGCTCGTATTTGCGGATGATCCAGTCGTCGAAGGGCAGGTCCAGGCAGAACTCGTCGCGCATCATCTCATAGACCGGCCAGGCGGCGACGCCGAGCACGCGCTCATGCAGGTCGGCCGGCGGGACGAGGCCGACATTGCGCATCGCCGCCACCAAAGCGGCCTCGTGCAGCGGTTCGCTGTCGACCAGCGTGCCGTCCATATCCCAGAAAACCGCTTTCGGCGTCATGCAAGGCTCCTTTTTGCGATCCCTTAAAGGGTTTACGCGGGGAGATAAACCTTCCCGATCGCAGAACGTGCCGGCTGTCGGAACTGAAACCGATGGTCTTTCTCCGGCGCAATCATCGCCGAAGAACGAAATTCTCTCGCCATGTGCCCCCAAGCTTGCAAGCAATTGCCCTTGAGATTGACAATTGCGCAGCAGCCCGTTCCCTGCAAGAGTAGAAGCGGACCGCGCTCATGACAGGCGGTTTCGGGAGGCAGGACGTGAATACCCGGCAAGATGGCGGCAGCAACAGGCTGGACGACGCGGCGCGCGCCGGCTGGCTTTATTATGTTGCCGGCAACACGCAGGACCAGATCGCCACCACGCTCGGCATATCGCGGCAGACGGCGCAGCGGCTGGTGTCGCTGGCGGTGTCGGAAGGCTTGATCAAGGTCCGTGTCGACCATCCGATCGCCAACTGCCTCGATCTGGCGGCGCGGCTGAGATCGCGCTTCGCGTTCGACCTAGTCGAAGTGGTGCCGAGCGATCCCAATTCATCGTCCACCACCATCGGCATCGCCGAGGCGGCGGCGGCCGAGATCGAGCGGCGGCTGCGCTCGCCGACGCCGATCGTCATGGCGATCGGCACTGGTCGCACGCTGAAGGCGGCGATCGAACAACTGCCGCCGATGGAATGCCCGCAGCACAAGGTCGTGTCCCTGACCGGCAACATCTCGCCGGACGGCTCGGCCGCCTTCTACAACGTCATCTTCACCATGGCCGACAGGGTCAAGGCGCGATCCTTCCCGATGCCGCTGCCGGTCATCGCCTCTTCGCCGGAGGAGCGCGAGATGCTGCTCAACCAACCGATGATCCAGCCGACGCTGGCGCTGGCCGCCGAGGCCGACGTCACCTTCATCGGTATTGGCGATCTCGGCCCCAAGGCACCGCTCTATGAGGACGGTTTCATTTCCGAAAGTGAACTGAAGGCGCTGCAGAAGGCCGGCGGCATCGCCGAAATCGTCGGCTGGGTATACGATCGCGAAGGCCGCATGATCGAGGGCATCACCAACGACCGGGTGTCGTCGGCTTCGCTGCCATCGCGCGAAAAATCCCTGGTGATTGCACTGGCGATGGGCGAACGCAAACTGCCGGGTATCCTGGCGGCGGCCAACCGGCGGTTGATCAACGGCCTCATCACCGACGAGCGGACGGCGGCGGCCCTGCTGGCCAGCGTTTGATCGGGCTGCCGTCGATCGCAGACGCCGGCCCGACTGATTTCCGATAAAGCCAGCCGGGCTATTTGCCCCGCCCGAAAGGGTCGTTGCCGTCGAGGAAGCCGACGTCGCGCTGCAGATGCGGCGACAGGTCCCTGATGTCGAGATGCGTCCGTTTTCTGATTGCGAACCAGCCCAATCCGTCCGTGAGCCACGAAATCCAGCGATGATCCGGAGCGGGAGTGCACTTTTGCTGCGCCATGGTCATGATCGTCAACCTTCGCTATCCTGAACCCGAATGAATGGTTGACTCTGAATGTCGGTCTTGCCGGCCGGCTTTGCCAATCGAACATCTGTTATGGCCCATAAGGAGGTTTTATGCCTGACCTCAGCTCGCGACAGCTCTCCCAACTCCCGCCGCTGCAAGCGATCAGGGTGTTCGACGCGGTGGCGCGGCATCTTTCCTTCACCAAGGCCGCCGAGGAGCTCGCCATGACGCAGGCGGCGGTCAGCTATCAGATCAAGGTGCTGGAGGAGCGGGTCGGCACACCGCTGTTCCTGCGGCGGCCGCGCCAGATTGTGCTGACCGAAGCCGGACAGCGCCTTGCCCCGGGGGTCAGTGAAGCCTTTGCCCTTCTTGGCCAGGCCTACGCCGCGGCGCGCGGCGGCGCCGACGGGCTGCTGTGCGTCACCAC
This sequence comes from Mesorhizobium sp. P5_C1, assembly GCF_054049815.1. Lineage (NCBI taxonomy): Bacteria > Pseudomonadati > Pseudomonadota > Alphaproteobacteria > Hyphomicrobiales > Phyllobacteriaceae > Mesorhizobium > Mesorhizobium sp. P5_C1. Next base: position 43,188 of record NZ_JBFULQ010000004.1, read on the forward strand.
GGTGCTGACCTTTGCCTCGAACTGGCTGGCGCACCATCTCGGCTCGTTCCAGATCGCTCATCCCTCCCTTGCCGTTCGGCTCGAGACGTCAAGCCGCCTGACCGACTTCGCCCGCGAGGATGTCGATCTCGCCATCCGTTCGRGCGGCGGCAAATGGCCGGGACTGGAAGCCTACAAGCTACTCGATGCCGATTTCACGCCGATGCTGAGCCCGAAACTCGCGGCGAGCATCGGCGGCGTCAAAGAGCCGGCCGACCTGTTGCGGCTGCCGATCCTCGATCCCGGCGACATCTGGTGGACCGAGTGGTTTTCGGCTGCCGGCGTCAACTCGCACGACCTTGCCAAACGGCCCGGCAGCAGCATGGGCGCGCAGGCCTATGAGGCCAATGCGGCCATCGCCGGCCATGGCGTGGCGATCCTGACCCGGGCGCTGTTCAAGGCGGAACTCGCCGACGGCCGGCTGATCCAGCCTTTCGACCTGGTGGGCGACGATGGCCATGCCTATTGGCTGGTCTATCCCCAGGCGCGCCGCAACGTGCCGAAGATCCGCGCCTTCCGCGACTGGCTGCTGGCCGAAATCGCCTGCTGACAGGCAAGTCCTCCGGCACTCCAATCCTGCCCTGTCGCCTGAATGGCTGTCCTGTCGCCTGAATGCCCAGGACCGGCGAAGTCGGCTTGGCAATTTCCACACACACATGGTCCGCCGATACCGCCGGGTGCTGCGCTGYAGCATCGAATCCGGCTTGACATAATTGACGTCAGGTGAGTAATTGCTCAAAGCCAAGGCAAATGCTCATCTTGGTTCATGGGAGGAATTTGATGAAACTTCGTACGCTCACCCTGGGCTTGTTGTCGGCCAGCGCTCTTGCCTTCGCCGCACATGCCGAATCCATCACCATCGCCACCGTCAACAATGGCGATATGGTCCGCATGCAAAAGCTGACGGAAGACTTCACCAAGGCTAACCCCGACATCCAGCTCAAC
>NZ_JBFULQ010000005.1:0-43399 GCF_054049815.1 Mesorhizobium sp. P5_C1
AAACAAGGAGATAGAGCGGTTCTGCGTTTCCGTGAAACGATGAACCGCCCCAGGACCAATCGCGTCAATAGCTGTGGAAAGCCCTGGGTCGCGCCTCGCTGGGCGGGGGCCGGCTTGTCTTTGCGGCTTGCGGCTGGCAGTTTCCCGGACTGACTCCGTCAAAAGGCGTCTTGCCTGCCATAGCCTGTCGGTTCTGGCTGGCCATACGCTGTCCTGGATTGCCGAATGCCCTTTTCCATTGCCACCTGGAACATCAACTCCGTTCGCCTGCGCATGCCGATCGTCGAACGCCTGCTTGTCGAGCATGCGCCGGATGTGCTCTGCCTGCAGGAGACCAAGGTTCCGGACGAATTGTTTCCCGACAAGGCGTTCCGCAAGCTCGGCTACGAGCACATCGCCTTCCACGGCCAGAAGGGCTACCACGGCGTCGCCACGGTGGCGCGGCGGCCGATCGAGGTGGTCGAAAGGCGCCGCTTCTGCGAGATCGAGGACAGCCGGCACCTGTCGGTGACAGTGCGGGCCGGCGGCAAGGCCATCCTGCTGCACAATTTCTACGTTCCGGCGGGCGGCGACGAACCGGATCCTGTCATCAACAGGAAGTTCAAGCACAAGCTCGATTTCGTCGCCGAGATGAATGCCATCCGTGCCGAGCATGACGAGGTGTCCGGCTCGGTCCTTGTCGGCGACCTCAACATCGCCCCGCTCGAACACGACGTCTGGTCGCACAAGCAGTTGCTCAACGTGGTCAGCCACACGCCGGTCGAAACGGAAAGCTTCGAGGCGATGCGGCTGGCCGGCAACTGGGTCGACCTGATGCGGCTCAATATTCCGCAGGAGCAGAAGCTCTACACCTGGTGGAGCTATCGCGCGCAGGACTGGCAGGCCTCTGACCGTGGCCGGCGGCTCGATCACGTCTGGTCGTCACCAAACCTGGTGGCTGATTTTGCCGGCTACGAGATCCTGCGCCTGGCGCGCGGCTGGGAGCGGCCGTCGGACCATGTGCCGGTCATAGCGCGCTTCGATCTCGATTAGAGCTACGTCGCGGCCAGACCTTACCCCTAAGGTCCTGGCAGCGGGATGACCAGCTCATCGCTGCCGCTAGTCAGAGAAGCGGGGCGCCAGTTCCTCGATACGGCGGATCAGTGTCTGAAATTCCTCGGAGATACGCTGGTGGAGATTCACTGCGATTTCCGGATATTCTTCCAGGATACGGCGGAACATCTTGCGGCTGAGCCGTATCACTTCCGAATCGATTTCGGCCGACGCGCTGGTCAGCCGGTTGCTGTCGGCGATCAATGCGAGTTCGCTCAGGATCGCGCCGGGGCCGACCGAACGTATCGGGATGCGTTCGCCGTTCTGCTCTCGATAGAGCAGGATGCGCCCGCTGACCACGACATAGGCGGAATCGGCCTCGTCGTCCTCGCGGTAAAGCTTGTGATTGGCAAGCAATATTGTGTTCTCGGCGCCGAAGGCGAGCAGACGCAACTGTTCCTGCGTGAAGCCCTCGAAGAGCCTCACGGCGGACAGGATGCGAATGTCGTCATCCAACGCCATCTAGCTGTGTCCCCGAACGGTCAGTCCATTCCCTCCCCTGCGATACGATCCACAACCCCCTCCAACTGGATCGTACCCGAATGCGGTCCCGCCCGGCCGCTGATTGGATAATGAAATGTTTAAGGAACCAGCTTGTAGCCACCGCTTTCTGTCACAAGAATTTCCGCATTGGAAGGATCGCGCTCGATCTTCTGGCGCAGCCGGTAGACGTGGGTTTCCAGCGTGTGCGTGGTGACGCCGGAATTGTAGCCCCACACCTCCTCGAGCAGCACGTCGCGTGTCACTACCTTCTGGTCGGCGCGATAGAGATATTTGATGATCGAGGCCTCCTTCTCCGTCAGCCGCACCTTGCCGCCGCGGGGGTCGATCAGCAGTTTTTGGCTGGGCTTGAAGGTGTAGGGCCCGACCGAGAAGGTGGCGTCTTCGCTCTGCTCATGCTGGCGCAATTGCGCACGGATGCGCGCCAGCAGCACGGCGAAGCGGAACGGCTTCGTCACATAGTCGTTGGCGCCGGCCTCGAGACCAAGGATCGTATCGGAATCGGTGTCGTGGCCGGTCAGCATTATGATGGGCGCCTTGTAGCCGCCCTTGCGCAGGATCTTCACCGCTTCGCGGCCATCCATGTCGGGCAGCCCGACATCCATGATGAGCAGATCTATGAGGCCGCCGCGCGCGGTGGCGACGCCTTTTGCCGCAGTCGATTCCTGCAGCACGTCGAATTCCTCGTAGAGGGACAATTGCTCGACCAGAGTGCCGCGCAGGTCGTCATCGTCGTCGACGATTAGAATGGTGCGTGAAGTCATGGATCAATCCGTTGTTTTGAAAAGAAAATTCAGTTGACCGCTGTCTCTTTATGCGGAAGCTGACCAGCACAACAGCCGATCACAGTGATTTGTTCCGTGGCACGATCATACAAGAAAAAACGCGATAGCAATGCAGCCGGCGCAATTTTGCGAAAAGAGCTGCGCGTGCTGACCGTGCGGGCGAGGCCCGGAAACCCAAGCCAGGGCCTGCTGCAGGCCGGCAGAACGGTGTTTGCGTGTGCGCTGGGGCGGGGCGGCATCTCGGCCGACAAGCGTGAAGGCGACGGCGCCACGCCGCTTGGCCCGATGCGGATCGTGTCGGGCTACTTCCGGGGAGATCAGTTCTCCAGTGGCCGCAAAACCCGTTTGGCGATGACGCCGATCGGGCCTGATCTGGGCTGGTGCGAAGTGCCTGACGACCGCAACTATAACAGGCCGGTCAAGATTCCCTATGGCGCCAGCCACGAACGCATGCGGCGCGACGACCGCCTCTATGACGCCTGCCTGGTGCTAGACTGGAACCTGGCGCCACGCCGGCGCGGGCGCGGCAGCGCCATCTTCTTCCATCTGGCGCGCCCCGGCTTCACGCCGACACAAGGGTGTGTGGCGGTGACCGCGCGCACGATGGCGCGGCTGCTGCCGCTGCTGTCAGATAAGACGGTGATGAGGGTGATGCGGTAAGTAGGGCAGTAGGGCAGTAGGGCAGTAGGGCATGTGTGTCGGTGCTGTCTTAACTCCCCCTTCGGCCGTACTGCCCTATTTCCTTACTCCCCTAATCGCCTGCCTGGCTTCTGCCAGCCGATGTCTAGCAGGCCCAGCCGACCCATTTCCCTGTCCACGGCGCGGGCGACGTTACGGCGCTCGGCGCCGATGTCGCGTAGCTGGCGATCGGAGAGGTTCTCGACGTTCTGGTGGGCTATATCGTAGCGGGCGAGGCGGATGGCGACCCTGGCATGGCGAAACCAGTCAAGCACCGCGCTAAGCCAAGCCGGCGTGGATACCGGCGCATTCAAGACAATGTGGGACATGGCGTGATCCGTTTCATCCGGATATCAAATCCGGTTTGATGGTGTTGCGATGGCAGGATCATGCCGCATTGAAATCTAAATGAGAAACGAGTAGTTCTTTCGAGATCGTCAAGTTTTATTTGAGAATGGCATGTCCCGCCTGCTGCCTGGAACGCGAGCGCTGAGGACGCTGGAAGCCGCCGCCCGGCACCTCAACTTCACGCGTGCCGCCGACGAGCTCGGCCTGACGCCGGCAGCGGTCAGCCATCAGATCAAGGAAATCGAGGATCAACTGGGCATCGTGCTGTTCACCCGCACCAGCCGCACCATCCGGCTGACGGCGGCGGGCACGGTGCTGTTCGAGGCATCGATCGATGCACTCGACCTGCTTGGCCGGGCCGTCTCGCGGGCACGCAAGCTGACCCGCGGCACGACACTGCTGAAGGTAACGCTCGACGCGCAGTTCGCTTCAAAATGGCTGATGCGGCGCGTCGACGATTTTCGAAGGCATCACCCCAATATCGAGCTCAGGTTCGACATCGCCTACGAAGTGCGGGATTTCGACCTCGACGACGTCGATGTCGGCATCCGGTTCGGCGTCGGGAAGTACCCGGGCCTCCGCGCCCATCGCCTGTTCGACAACATCATCATCCCGGTGTGCAGCCCGGGCCTGCTGACGTCCGGTCCGCCGCTGCGCGAGCCGCGTGACCTCTTCAACCACACGCTTGCCCATATCGAATGGGCGCGGCAAGGCGTGACATGGCCGAACTGGCGGATGTGGATGGCGGCGGCCGGCATCAGCGATTTCGACGACAGCCGCACCATCGTGTTCAGGAACTCCACCGATGCCGTTCAGGCGGCGATCGAGGGCAATGCCGTCGCACTCGCCGATTTCGCTATGGTGGCAAACGACCTCTCCGAAGGCAGGCTGGTGCAGCCTTTTGAACTCGGCCTGCGGGTGGGAGCCGAGTTCGCCTATTTCCTGGTTTATCCCGAGAGCACTGCCGACGATCCGCGCATCGCCGCCTTTCGCGAATGGATCCTCGAGGAAGTCGCCAGGACGCAGACCTGACGATCGCGGCAGGTCGTCAGCCTGCCGCCGCGCCGAACCAGCCGATAACCACGCCGATGATCAGCAGCACGCCGAGCCAGTGGCCGCCGTCGATGAGGGTCAGGTCCCAGCCGAAATCCTGGTAGCGGTGGTTGGCCGAGAGCGTCGTGGCGACGAAGCCCAGCCAAAGCACGAAGCCGAAGACAAGTCCGGCTAGCAATGTCGGCTCGCCGCCGGTCATCGCGCCGACCACCAGGGCCATTATGTAGGCCATGACCAGTTCGGCGATGAAGCTGATGACGAAGGGCAGCGGTGATTTCTTCATTGTTGCGGGATCGAGCCTGGCGGCCTTGAGCCACGGCTTGCTCAGGCCCATGTACCAGGCGGCGCCGAACAACCATGCGACGACGGCGGCGGCGATCACCGCCAGCCAGTTCACTGCTTCAAAATCCATGCGTCCCCCTCCAATGCAAATCTGATGGAACGCCTGTTCGGCGAAGGCGTCAAGCAAACCGCCAGACGGTGGTGCGCTTGACCAGTGAATCCTCCAACGCCCGGGTGACGGCCACTTCATAGACCGCAAGCGGTTCCAGTCCCGCCTTCGGCATATACGACCGGCCGGGATCGCCGACGAGGATCTCGGCGCCGCGCGCCTTCAGCGTTGCGAACCAAGGTATCAGCGGGACGGCGAAGGAATTGTCGTAGAAAACATCCCCAGCCAGGATCACGTCCCATCCCGCATCGGTGCCGATGCAATCGGTGCCGAGGAAGTCGATCCCGACATCGTTGGCCTGCGCATTGAGGCGGATGGCGGTCGCACAGAAAGGATCGATGTCGGTTGCGATCATGCCGGCAGCACCGGCCTTGGCCGCGGCAATGGCGACAAGGCCGGAGCCGGAAGCGAAGTCGAGCACACGCTTTCCCCGCACCATAGCCGGATTGTCGATGATGTAGCGGGCAAGGCCCTGGCCGCCGGCCCAGGCGAAGGCCCAGAAGGGCGGCGGCAGGCCGATCTCGACCAGCTCATCCTCCGTCCGCTGCCACAAATCATGCGCCTCATCGGCAAGATGAAGCAGGATTTCCGGCACATGCGGCGGCGCCATCAGCGCCGTGTTGTCGAGGATGAATTGTTTCGCGCTGTCTGGTGTGAGCGCCGTCACGGAGCGGGTGTCAGGCCGCCCATGCGGCAGACTTCCTTCCACTCCGCCGGCGTCACCGGCTGCACGGAAAGCCGCCCGAGCCGCACCAGCGCCATTTCGGCAAGCTTTGGATTGGCCTTGACCTCTTCAAGCGTCGGCGGGTTCGGCACGTCCTTGAAGGCACGGATGTCGACGCATTCCCAGCGCGGGTCGTCGGTCGTGGTGTCGGGATGGGCAAGCGCGCAGACTTCGGCGATGCCAACCACGTTCAGCCCCTCGTTGGAATGGTAGAAGAAGCCGAGATCGCCGATCTGCATGGCCTTCATGTTGTTGCGCGCGGCATAGTTGCGCACGCCATCCCATTGCGTGCCGGCCTTGCCCTTCGCCTTCAGCGCCTCGAAGGAGAAGACCGAGGGTTCGGATTTGAACAGCCAGTAGTTCATTTCTTTTGCTCCTCCTTGGCGTGCGTCCGCCAGCGACCGGAATTAACTAGCCGCCGGCTTGTTGAACGTCCAGTTCCACTGGCGAATTTCGACGCTGTCGAACAGTCCGGCCTTGGCGTACGGGTCGGCGGCCGACAAGGCCTGTGCCCCTGCCAGGTCCGGCGCCTCGACGACGACGAGGCTGCCATTGGGCTTGCCTTCGGCGTCAAGGAAGGGACCGGCGAAAGCCAGTTTCTTGTCGCCGTTCAACCCTTCGAGAAAGGCGATATGCTCGGGACGCGTGTCGAGGCGCACCTGCAGGGTCCCGGGCTTGTCCTTGCAAATCAAAGCAAACAGCATGGTCTTTCTCCTGGTCGTGGGATCGATGTTGTGGGATCAATCGTTGGTTTCGGTCTTCAGCGGCCGGGTCATCAAGGCTGTCACAGCCTGCCGGATGGTGATGGTGCCGTCCAGTATGGCCGCCACGGCGGCAATGATCGGCGCGTCGATGCTTCGCTCGGTGGCGATGCGGGCGGCGATCGCCGCTGTCGGCACGCCTTCTGCCAGCGGCAATCCGGCAAGCGGCTTGCCTTGCCCCAGCGCCAGCCCATAGGCGAAGTTGCGCGACTGGGTCGACGAGCAGGTGAGCAGCAGGTCGCCAAGGCCGGACAGGCCCATCAGCGTTTCGGGCCTGGCGCCGAACGCGGCACCGATGCGCCGCAGTTCGACGAAGCCGCGCGTCACCATGGCGGCCTGGGCACTGGCGCCGAGCCCCGCCCCGGTGACAGCACCTGCGGCAATGGCGAAGACGTTCTTCAAGGCGCCGCCGATCTCGACGCCGATGAGGTCGTCGCTCGAATAGCAGCGCAGATTCTCCGCCGAAAAGCGGGCGGCGAGGTCCGCTGCCAATGCCTCGTCGCGGGCGGCCACGACCACCGCAGTCGGCAGGCCCCGGGCGACATCGGTGGCAAAGCTTGGACCCGATAGAGCGGCGACCGGATTTTGCGGCAGGATCTCGCCGACAATCGCCGACAGCAAGGCGCCGGTGTCGCGCTCGATGCCCTTGGCGCAGAGGACGAGCGGAATATCGGCAGGCACATGGCCTTTCGCGACCGCCAGCGTTGCCCGCAGCGACTGCGCCGGCGTCACCGCCAGCACGCAATCGGCGCCAGTGAGTGCCGCCTTGATGTCGCTCGTCGCGTCGATGCCGGGCGCGATGGCGATGCCGGGCAGATAGCGCGGGTTCTCGCCGCGATCGATCGCCGCGACGGTTTCGGGGTCGCGGGCGAACAACCGCACCGAATGGCCTGCACGCAGCATGGCCAGCGCCAGCGCCGTGCCCCAGGCGCCACCGCCAAGCACGCTGACGCGCCAGCAGCTTTTGCCCGGGTTTTCCTTGTCTTGGCTGTTCATCTCCCGGCCATTCATGCCTTGGCTCCGCGCCGGCCGGAGCCGACCATCGGCGTCGAAATGCTGTCCAGCGGCCAGCGCGAGCGCGGCACGAAGTCGAAGCCGTTTTCCTCCGCCATGCCTTCGCGCAACCGTTCGATGCCGGCCCAGGCGATCATCGCCGCATTGTCGGTGCACAGTTTCAGCGGTGGCGCGACGAAGGTGAAGCCGGCCTCGTCGCACTGCCGCTCCAGCGTAGCCTTGATGGTGCGGTTGGCGGCGACGCCGCCGGCAACCACCAGGGCCGGATTTTTGGTGCCGGGAAACGTCTCGCGAAAGCGCGCCAGCGCACGCGCGACACGGTCGGCCAGCGCATCGGCCACCGCTGCCTGGAACGAAGCGCAGATGTCGGCGACATCCTGGTCGCTCAAGGGCGCGATGGCTGTCGCCGCCTGGCGCACGGCGGTCTTCAGGCCGGAAAAGGAGAAGTCGGGCTGGGCCGAGCCTTTCATCGGACGCGGAAAGGCAAAGCGCGACGCATCCCCGGTTTGGGCGGCCTTCTCGACATTGGGTCCGCCGGGATAGGGCAGGCCGAGCATCTTGGCGGTCTTGTCGAAGGCTTCGCCGAGCGCATCGTCGATGGTGGTTGCCCAGCGCTGATAGTCGCCGACGCCGCGCACGGCGAGGATCTGCGTGTGGCCACCGGAGACCAGGAGCAGCAGATAGGGAAAATCGAGCCCGTCGGTCAGCCTTGCGGTCAAGGCATGGCCTTCGAGGTGGTTGATGGCGATCAGCGGCTTGTTCGCCGCCGCGGCGATCGCCTTGGCGGTCATCAGCCCGACAATCAGCCCGCCGACCAGACCGGGGCCGGCAGTGGCGGCGATCGCGTCGATATCGGCAAGTGCTGTGCCCGAATCGGCAAGGGCTGCCTCGACGATGCCGTCCAGCGCCTCGACATGGGCGCGCGCCGCGATCTCCGGCACGACGCCCCCAAAGGCGGCATGCTCCTCGATCTGGCTGAGCACGATGCTGGACAGAATTTTTGGCGCAGCGTCACCGTCCAGCGCCACGACGCTGGCAGCGGTCTCGTCACAACTCGTCTCAATGCCCAGAACGCGGATCAATTCGTCGCTGTCCCTAGAGATTGTCTGTCGGCGCTTTCCCCATTAGGAGAAAGCCCGGAAAGGCCTCGGTCTGCCCGGGGGTTATCACGGACCGCACGCCATGCAAACAATCTTGAGAATCGGAACACGCGGCAGCCCGCTGGCGCTGGCACAGGCGCATGAAACGCAGGCGCGGCTGATGGCCGCGCATGGCATGCCGGCGGAAGCGTTCGAGATCGTCGTCATCTCGACCAGCGGCGACCGCATCCAGGACCGGCCGCTGTCGGAGGCCGGCGGCAAGGGCCTGTTCACCAAAGAGATCGAGGAGGCATTGCTGGCGGGCCGGATCGACATCGCCGTGCATTCGTCGAAGGACATGCCGACGCAACTCCCCGACGGTCTCGAACTCAGCGCCTTCCTGCCGCGCGAGGACGCGCGCGACGCCTTTATCGGCAAGGCGGCGAAGACCATTGCCGAACTGCCGCATGGAGCGAAAGTCGGCTCGTCATCGCTGCGGCGACAGGCGCTGATCCGCCGGATGCGGCCGGATCTCGACGTAGTGATGTTCCGCGGCAATGTGCAGACGCGCCTGCGCAAGCTTGATGAAGGCTTCGCCGCCGGCACCATCCTGGCCTATGCCGGGCTGAAGCGGCTCGGGCTCGACCACGTCGTCACCGACCTGATGCCGCTCGACATCTTTCCGCCGGCGCCGGGACAGGGCGCGATCTGCATCGAAACCCGCATCGGCGATGGCGACGTCGAAAAGATGCTGGCGGCCATCCACGATGTGCCGACCGGCCAGGCGCTCGCCTGTGAGCGTGCCTTCCTGGCGGCGCTCGATGGTTCCTGTCGCACGCCGATCGCCGGCTATGCGGCRATCGAGGCCGGAGAGCTCTCCTTCGCCGGGTTGATCATCTCGCCCGACGGCACGCAGTCGCACACGGTCGATCTGCAGGGACCGGCGCAGGATGCTTGCCGCATCGGCCAGGAAGCCGCCCGGACCGTGCGGGCCAGGGCCGGCGAAAAGTTCTTCGACGGCTGGCTCTGAAATGCTTCGCGTCCTGGTGACGAGACCGGAACCGGGCGCCTCGCGCACGGCACAGCGGCTTCAGGAGTCAGGGTTCCAGCCGATCCTTCTGCCCTTGACCGAAACGGCGGCGTTGCCGGTCGATGCCGGACTGTTTCCGGGCGATGCCGTCGCGGTGGCCATCACCAGCGCCAATGCCGTGCGGCTTGCTTCCAGGGAGCTCATCGCGGCGCTTGCCGGTCTGCCCTGCCATGCCGTGGGAACAAGGACGGCGGAAGCGGCGCGCAAAGCGGGGTTCTTGTCCGTCAGCGAAGGCCCGGGCGATGCCGAGGCGCTTGCCGACGGTCTTGCCGGTCGTCTCTCGGGGAAGACCATCGTCTATCTCTGCGGACGCGTGCGCTTTCCAGTGTTCGAACACAGGCTGAGAGCAGCAGCCGTCCAGGTCCAAGCCGTCGAGACATATGACACGCTTACGGCGGGTTATTCCGATGAAGCCATCCTCGAGCGCCTGTCCGGCCGACCCGCCGATGCGGTGCTGCTTTATTCAGCCAAGGCCGCCGCCGCGATGCGGATTCTGGCAAGTCGGACCGCTCTGCAAGGACTCTTTGAAAGGACAAGGTTTTTCGCCCTTTCCGCGCGCATCGCGGCAGCGCTTGACGATACCGCCAACGAAAGAATCCGCATAGCCGAGCGGCCCGACGAGCAAACGCTGCTGGCACTTTTGCAGACGCGGCTCTGAGCCGCGTCATCACACCGCCCCTTTTCACCGCTTGGTGATGTGCTAGACCATTTTCTGAACCATCATGCGCCGCCAGGCGTTGAGACGAAGCGAATTGTGCGGAGCCCAAGCATGGTCAAGACGCCGAAGATGCGACACTCGAAAGGCCGCCGCGAGCCGGTGACCATCGATCTCGAGCCCGGCGCGGTCTCGCGCATCGCCGACGAGGACGCCGCCAAGCCCCAGGGCGGCGCCGAAGAGGCGCCGGAGGAGGCCGTCTCGCAGGCCGAGATTCCCGAAGAACCGGTGCATGCCGACCAGACCGATCTCGAGCCCTGGGAGCATGCGGACGCCCAGGCCGAATCGGAACAGCCAGCGGCGACGGCCGCGGAAGCGGCAGCCAAGGGCGCCAGCGAAGCTGAACCTGCCTATCCCGGAGCGTCCGAGGCGCCGGCCAACAAGACCAAAGCCTTCGACTACAATTTCGAGGATGCGTCGGCGAAGCGCTCCCAGGCCGACGACAACAAGGCGAGAACCGAGACACGGGACGACAGAATGGCGCCAACACCACCGGCAAAGCGTAGCGGCCTCAATGGCATTGCCGCCGGCATCATAGGCGGCGTCATCGCGCTGGTCGGCGCGGGTGGCCTGCAATATGCCGGGCTGCTCGGCGCGCCGGGGTCCAGTTCCGGCGTATCGCTCGACGGCGTCAACAGCGAGATCGCCGCGCTGAATCGCGAAATCGCCGGCCTGAAGGAAACGGGCGGCAACACCGACGCGTCGGCCAAGGTCGATGGCCTGTCGTCGGCGCTGGATCAGGTCAAGACCGATGTCGCGGCGCTGAAGTCGGCGGTCGAATCCGGTGGAGCGGGCGACACTGCCGGGCTCGCAGCGCTTGGCGACAAGATCAAGCAGATCGAAACCGCGGTCGCCGCCCTAGGTAAGGCCGGCGGCACGGCACCGGTCGATCTCGGCCCGCTCAACGAAAAACTGGCTGGTCTCGACGCGCAGGCGAAGTCAGCCGGCGAAGCGACGACGGCGCTGGATGGCCGGCTCACTGCGTTGGAGCAGTCGGTGTCGCAGCTTTCCGGCAAGGTCGAAGCGGCGGCGGGACAGCCGAAGATCGCGCTCGCCATCGCCGCGTCGGCGCTCAAGTCCGCGCTCGACCGTGGCGCGCCATTCTCGGCCGAACTCGAAACCTTTGCCGCGATTTCGCCGGATGCGCCGCAACTCGCGACACTGCGCACCTACGCTGAAAAAGGCGTGCCGACCCGCGCCGAGATCGCATCGCAAGCGGATGCCGCGGCCAATGCCATGGTCGCCGCCGCGAGGCCGGTCGATGAGAATGCCGGCTTCCTGCAGAACCTTTTGTCGAGCGCCGAATCGCTGGTCAAGGTCCGGCCGATCGGCGCCGTCGAAGGTGCCGGTGCGCCGGAAACCGTCGCGCGCATAGAAGTAGCGGTCAACCAGGGCGACTATGCCAAGGCGCTCAGCGAGTATGACGCGCTGCCCGAAGCCGTGAAGGCGGCCGGTGCCGACTTTGCCGGCAAACTGAAAGCACGCATCGAGGTCGAAACACAGGTTGACGCGCTGATCTCCGGCGCGATGAAGGCATGAGGGCAACACCATGATCCGCCTCTTGGCCTTCCTCATTGTCGTTTTCGCCCTCGGGCTGGGCTTTGCCTGGCTGGCCGACCGGCCGGGCGACATGGTCGTCACTTTCAGCGGCTACCAATACCAGGTCAGCCTGATGGTGGCGGCAGTGGCCGTCGTTGCCGTCGTCGCCGCGGTGATGATCTTCTGGTGGCTGATCAAGTCGCTGTGGAACAGCCCCTACACCATCTCGCGCTATTTCCGCGTTCGCCGCCGCGACCGTGGCTATCAGGCGCTGTCGACCGGCATGATCGCCGCCGGCGCCGGTGACGGCGCACTGGCTCGCAAGAAAACCAAGGAAGCGGCCAAGCTGATCCGCTCCGACCAGGAGCCGCTGATCCATCTGCTCGAGGCGCAGGCGTCGCTGCTCGAAGGCGATCACGAAGGCGCGCGGCAGAAATTCGAGAGCATGCTCGACGATCCCGAAATGCGGCTGCTCGGCCTGCGCGGGCTCTATCTCGAGGCCGAACGGCTCGGCGACCGCAACGCCGCCAGGCACTATGCCGGCCGCGCCGCCGTGATGGCGCCGCAACTGGCCTGGGCGGCCGAATCGACGCTGGAAGAATTGACCGCGCGCGGCGACTGGGACGGTGCCTTGAAACTGGTCGACGCGCAGAAGTCGACACGGCAGATCGAACGCGATGCCGCCAACCGCCGTCGCGCCGTGCTGTTGACGGCCAAGGCGCAGGCGCTTGCCGGTAGCGATCCGACTGCCGCCAGAACCGCGGCAATCGAGGCCAACCGGCTGCGGCCGGACTTCGCCCCCGCCGCTGTCGCCGCCGCGGCCGCGCTGTTCAAGCAGAACGAAGTGCGCAAGGGCTCGAAAATCCTCGAGACGGCGTGGAGGGCCGAGCCGCATCCTGAGATCGCCGAGCTCTATACCCATGCACGGCCAGGCGATGCGGTGCTCGACCGCCTCAACCGGGCGAAAAAGCTGCAGGAGATGAAGAAGAACCACGCCGAGTCGTCGATGACGGTGGCACGCGCAGCACTTGATGCGCTGGATTTTTCGACTGCCCGCCGCGAGGCCGAGGCAGCGATCAGGATGGACCGCCGCGAGGGTGCCTATCTGCTATTGGCCGACATCGAGGAGGCCGACACCGGCGACCAGGGCAAGGTGCGGCAGCTTCTGTCCAGGGCGGTGCGGGCGCCGCGCGATCCGGCCTGGGTCGCCGATGGCGTCGTTTCGGAGCGGTGGGCGCCGGTATCGCCGGTCACCGGCCGGCTCGACGCCTTCGAGTGGCGCGCGCCGATGGAGCGTCTCGGCCAGCTGATCGACAACCATGATGATGCAGCGGCCGCCCCCGTTCCGGTCATCGAAGCGCTGGCAAAGCCGGTGAGCGAGAGGCCGGTCGAGGTGATCGATGACGCCGGCGGCGATATTTCGACGGGCAAGCAGGCTGAAAGCCGCGAGGAAGATCACGTCCGGCCGATTACGGCCGCCGCCTTCGCCGAGGTGCCGACCAACGCGGAAGCGGTCGAGCCGGCCGAGGAGCATGCGCGGCTGCCGGATGATCCCGGCGTCGATCCGGGCGAGGAAGCGGAAAAATCGCCGCGTCGGTTTCGGTTGTTTTGAGTTGGGCCGGCCGTGAGGGCCCTGTAACCCAAGCAGATAGAGCATGATGTCGTCCGAAAACCGCTTCACACTTTTCGGCATCATGCTCTAAGGAATAGGATATGTTTGAACGCGTTCTGTCATTTCTGAGGGATTTGCCGGCCGGCGCCGGCACGCATGCGAGCAGCGACGATCCGCGCGTTGCGGCTTCGGCGCTCCTCTATCACGTCATGAATGCCGATGGCGTGCGCCAGGATGTCGAGTGGGAGCGGTTCAAGGCGGTGCTGGCCCAGAGCTACTCGATCAGCGGCGCCGAGCTCGAAGCGCTCGCCGCCGCCGGCGAGCGGGCCGACAATGAGGCGATCGATCTCTATGCCTTCACCAGTGTCTTGAAGCGCCATCTCGATGCTGAGGCGCGCAAGGCCTTCATCGGCCTGATGTGGGAGATCGTCTACGCCGATGGCGAGCTGCACGAGCTGGAGGACAACACGGTCTGGCGCGTCGCCGAGCTGATCGGCGTCGAACGCCGCGACCGCATCGAGGCACGTCGCAAGGCGGCGGAGCAGGCACCCGGCGCCACCGGAACATCGAGCGACGAATAGACGGATTTCGCCTGCCCATGCCGCGCCAAACGAGTTCGAAGCCAAAAATCCTGATCGTGCTGCATCAGGAGAATTCGAGCCCCGGACGTGTCGGCCACATGCTCCTGGAAGAAGGCTTCGAGCTCGACATCCGTCGCCCGCCGCTCGGCGATACGCTGCCGGAAACGCTGGACGGCCACGCCGGCACGGTGGTGTTCGGTGGACCGATGAGCGCCAATGACGAGGACGAGTTCGTCCGCCGCGAGACTGCCTGGCTGGAAGTACCGCTCAAGGAGAACCGGCCGTTCCTAGGCATCTGCCTTGGTGCGCAGATGCTGGTCAACCATCTCGGCGGCAAGGTCGAAGGTCACGGCGAAGGATTGGTCGAGATCGGCTGGTATCCGCTGAAGGCGACCGAAGCCGGCAAGACCCTGATGCATTGGCCGGAGATGGTCTATCAGTTCCACCGCGAGGGTTTTTCGCTGCCCAGGGACGCGACGCTGCTGGCGACGGCCGAGACCTATCCCAACCAGGCCTTCCGCTATGGCGACAATGCCTGGGGCATCCAGTTCCATGGCGAGTTGACCAGGGCGATGATGCAGCGTTGGGTGGTGCGCGGCGCGCATCGCTTCGAGTTGCCCGGGGCGCAGCCCGGCCGCGATCATCTCGGCGGCCGGCTGATCTGGGACATGCATCTCAAGCGCTGGCTGGATGAATTCCTGCGCACGATCTTCGGCAAACCGGCGCTGCGATAGACGTCAGTTTCGCCCGTTGAGGTGGCGCACCTTGCGCAGTTGCGGGAACAGCACGATCCACAGCCCGGCGACCGCGATCGCGCCGACGCCGCCGACCACGACGGCCGGAACCGTGCCGATCAACGCCGCCATCGTGCCGGCGCGGAATTCGCCGACCTCGTTGGAGGCGCCGACGAAGACCTGGTTCACGGCATTGACTCGGCCGCGCACATGGTCGGGCGTCCACAGCTGGATCAAAGTCTCCCTGATGTAGACGCTGAACATGTCGGTAGCGCCAAGGAAGGCGAGCGCTGCGATCGACAGCCAGGTGATGGTCGACAGGCCGAACAGCACGGTGAAGGCACCGAACGCCGCAACGAAGCCGAGCATGATCAGCCCCGCATGGTTGCGGATTGGGTGGCCGGCCAGCCAGATGGCGACGCAGATGGCGCCCACGCCCGGCGCCGAGCGCAGCAGGCCTAGGCCCCAGGGGCCGAGCTGGAGGATGTCGCGCGCATAGATCGGCAGCAGTGCCGAGGCGCCCGACAAAAGCACGGCGAACAGATCGAGCGAGATGGCGCCCAGCACGATCTTCTCGCTCCAGATATAGCTGAACCCACCGAACAGGTTCTGCAGCGTCGGCTTCTCGGTCTCGGTGCGTTGCGAAGGCTTCGGGATGGTGAAGATCAGCAACCCGGACGCAAGCATAAGCACGGCGGCGGTGCCATAGGCGACTTCCGCCGACACGCCGTAGAGCAGGCCGCCGGCGACCGGGCCGACGATGGTCGCCGTCTGCCAGGCCGACGAGTTCCAGGCGATGGCGTTGGCGAAATCCTCAGGTGGCACGAGATTGGCGAACAGCGAGGCCGAGGCCGGCCCGAAAAAGGCGCGGGCGACGCCGAACATGGCAAGCACGACGAAGATCGGCAGCGGTCCGCTGATGCCATGCAGGGTCAGGAACAGCAGGGTCAGCGCGCAGATCGCCTCCATCACCACCGCCAGCGCCATGATCAGGCGGCGGCCGAAGCGGTCGGCGACGACACCGGTGACCAACACCAGCAGCAGCGACGGCAGGAACTGGACGATGCCGACCAGGCCGAGATCGAGAGGATCCCTCGTCAGGTCATACATCTGCCAGCCGACCGCGACCGACACGATCATGGTGGCGAAGGTGGTGAGGAAACGCGCCGCCCAATAGCTCAGGAAGGAGCGGTGGCGGAACGCGGCATAGCGCTGGTCCGGCGAGGTTTGTGCGGCAGTCATGGATCGAGGCCCCGTTGCGATGGCATTGGAGCGACGTGCGTCCAATCGGACGCACAAAGTACGCTCCAACACTTTGGTTTTCGCATCGTGCTTTCCGAAAATCGGAACCGATTTTCGGGCCGATGCGATGGCCGGCGGGGCACTTCCCGGATGGGCGCTGTTCCGGCCAAGGGAATTTCTAACAAAGTTCGCAGCGCGATGTGCGCCAAAATCAGCGCTGGATCAACGAAATTTCGCCCTGTTCCGTTGATTGCATGGGGACATTATTGCCTGAGCGCCGCGGAGATGGCGTCGAGGCCGCTCCTCAACTCGGCTTCCGTCGGCCAGCCAAAACCGACGCGGAAGAAGCGCTTCGGCATTTCGAACCAATGGCCGGGTCCGACATAGGCGCCATGGTTTTCCAGCAGGTTCACATAGAACCGATCGAGGTCGAAGTCGGGGTCGACGTTCAGGCGCGGGAAGCCGACGACACCGCCTTCAGGGCGCACCCAGTCGACCAGCGGCTCGCGGTCGATCCAGGCCTGGACGATGTCGCGGCGCCTGGCCATTTCTGGCAGCAGCGTCGCCAGGAACACGTCCCGCCGCTCCAGCATGCCGCGCGCGATGCCTTCGTCGATGACGCTGCCGCAGATGCCGATCTGCTCCTTGGCGGCGAGGAATTTCTCCTGAAGTTCCGCATCCCTGGTGATCAGCCAACCGATGCGGATGCCGGGAATGCCGAAGGCCTTGGACAGCGACGAGACGCTGATCGCCTTCGGGCTCAGCGATGCCGCGGACGGCAGGCGCTTGCCATAGGAGAGGTCGCGATAGGTTTCGTCGACCAGCAGATGGCAGTCCCTGCTTTCGGCGAGCGCGACCAGGGCGTCGAGGTCGGCGCGGCTCATCATCGTGCCGGTCGGGTTGTGCGGGCAGGTGACGCTGATCAGCCTGGTGTTCGGCCGTATCGCCGCCGCGACCTGGCCGACATCGATGGCGAAGCCGTCCTCGAAGGCCAGGTCGACAAAGCTGATGGCGCAGCCGATCGCCCTTGGGGTCTCGATGTTGGTGGCGTAGTTGGGTCTGATGACGACCAGATGATCACTCTGCGACAACAGCGAGGTCGAGATGATGAACAGGGCGCCAGCAGCACCAGCGGTGACCAGCACATCGTCGGGCAAGACGCCGGCGTCCTGTGCGGCGATCAGCGCGCGCAATTCCTTGTCGCCGCGATGCTCGCCGTAGAAGAGCGTGAGATCGGGCAAGGATAGGCCGATATCGGAGAGTTTCTGGTCGGCGATCGAACTTTCGGAAAGATTGTAGCGGATCCGGTCGTAGCCGTACTCTTCCGGCGCCTCTTTCTCGATCACCATCCTGGTGTAGTTCATGGCTTCCCCCAAAAGACCCCGTTCGGTTCATCCAAGCCACAAAAACATGAAGCCTGCCAAGGCGGATTCGCCGGCAGGCTTCTGTTCCAGTCGTCCTAAGTGTTGGCTCAGGACCGAATTGCTCAGGCCGAGGCCTTCTTCCTGCCCCTGCCCTTGGCGGGCACGACTTCGGCGGCCTTGCGGCCGAGGCCGATCGACTTCGCCAGCAGCGAACGCGAAGCGGCATAGTTGGGGGCGACCATGGGATAGTCAGCCGGCAAGCCCCATTTGGCGCGATAGGCGTCCGGCGTCAGGCCGAAATGGACGCCGAGGTGACGTTTCAGGGATTTGAACTTCTTGCCGTCCTCGAGGCAGATGATGAAATCCGGTGTCACCGATTTCCTGGGGTTGACCGCCGGGACCAGCGGAGCTGCCACCGGGACCACCGGCTGGCCGAGCCCGCTTATCGAAGTGCTGACGCTGGCGATGAGATCGGCGAGACCAGAAGCGGGCAGGCGGTTCTTCTCGACGTAAGCGGACACGATGTGAGCGGTCAGCTCGAGCAGGTCGATGTCTTTACGGGCGCTGTCGTTATCGTCGGTCAATCTATTTCTCCGTCTAAAGCGAATGACCTGAAAATCGGATTCGATTCCCGGAAAGGATCATGCGCAAAATCAAAATGCTACGGCGTCCTTTGTGCATCCACGGGACGGCAGMGTTGTTGTGGCGCGGGATTCCTAGTCGGCAAATCTGCGCAGCGCAATGACTTGATGCCGCGGCACACGTTATTTTGAACAACTATATTAAACAATAACAATATCAGACTATCAGCGCTTTGTCGCGCCACAAACGAAATCCGCCTTCAAAGGCGCGTGTGTTGTCGCCGCGCCGGCTGTCGGCGGGCAATTCATCGAGCTTGTCGACATTGCCGCCGCCAATGACGACGTAGTCAGGCTGCATGGCGGCGCGGAGCCGGTCGACGACGTCGAAGACATATTTGCGCCATCTCTTCTTGCCGCGCTTTTCCAAGCCGCGTTCGCCGACATAGTCCTCGAAGCTCTTGCCCTTCTTGTAGGGAAGATGGGCGAGTTCCATCGGCTGGGCGACGTTGTCGACGATCATCGCGGCACCGAAACCGGTTCCCAACCCGATGAACAGCATGCGGCCGCCTTCATAACTGCCGATGGCCTGCATCAGCGCGTCGTTGACCACCTTCACAGGCTTGCCGAATTGCGCGGCGAAATCGTAGCCTGCCCAACCCTTGCCGAGATTGGCAGGGTCGGTGAGCGGCCTGTTGTGGGTGACCGGGCCGGGGTAGCCCATCGAGACGACGTCGTAGGACAAGCCCTCGGCTAGCTTCTTTACCGTATTGGTCATCTGCTGCGGCGTCAGGCCGGGCCCGGAGTCGGCGCGCCGCTCCACGCCGCCGGCGCTGCTGAGAATCTTGACATGCGAGCCGCCAATATCGATCGCAAGCACGATCTTCTCAGCCGATGCCGGTTGTTTCACCGCTTTGGCCATTGCGCCACCTCCACTCACTTTACCGGATCGATCCAGCCATTGGGCGGCCCGAACCCGGCCATCGCGTCCGCCGGACCCCATGTAAGCGGTTCATAGACGTGCGGCGGCGTGGTGTCGCCGAGCACCGGGCCGACGATGCGCCAGGCCATTTCGCTGGCGTCCTGGCGGGTGAACAGCTGGCCGTTGCCGTTCATGGCATCGCCGATCAGCCGCTCATAGGGCGGCATGTCGCTCTTGCTGTCGTCGAGCGCCGTCAGCTCGACCTGTTCGCCGATCATGTCGTCGCCCGCCGCCTTGCGCTGGGCGCCGATGGCGATCACCACTTGCGGATCGATGCGGAAGCGAACGTAGTTCTGGTCGGCCGGCTTGATCGGATCGAAGACGTCGAGCGGCGGCCGCTTCAGCCGCACCACCACTTCGGTGACATGCACCGGCATGTTCTTGCCGGCGCGGATGAAGAACGGCACATCCTGCCAGCGCCAGGTGTCGACGAAGAAACGCACCGCGGCAAAGGTCTCGACCGGTGAGTTCGGTGCCACGCCGGGTTCGGCGAGATAGCCGGTGAACTGACCGCGCACGACATCGTCTTTCGTCAAGGTGCGGATCGCCCGCAGCACCTGCACCTTCTCGTCGATCAAATCGTCGGCCGAACGGCCGACGGGTGGCTCCATGGCAAGCAGCAGCAGGATGTTGAGCAGATGGTTCTCGATGACGTCCCTGATGCAGCCGACATTGTCATAGAAGCGGCCACGCCCCTCGACGCCGAAATCCTCGGCCATGGTGATCTGCACGCTCTCGACGAAGTTGCGGTTCCAGATCGGCTCCAGAAAGGAATTGGCGAAGCGGAAATAGAGCAGGTTCTGGATCGCTTCCTTGCCGAGATAATGGTCGATGCGGAAGATCGATTGTTCGTCGAAAACCAGATGCAGGACCCGGTTCAGCCAGCGCGCCGACTGCAGGTCGTGGCCGAAGGGCTTTTCCACCATCAGCCGTGCGCCACGAGCCGTGCCCGATTGCTCCAGTCCCTGGACGACGGTCTCGAACATGGTCGGCGGCACCGCCATGTAGTGCAGCGGCCGCTGGGCGGTGCCGAGCGCAGTTTTGAGTTTCTCGAACGTCGCCGGATCGCGGTAGTCGCCACTGACATAGCGCAGCAGGGAGGCGAACTTGGCGAACAATTTTTCGTCGATCTTGCCGAGTGCATTGACGATGCCGTCGTGGGCGCGCGCCTGCAATTGCTTGAGATCCCAGGCGTCGAACGCCACGCCGATCACCGGTTCGGTGAGCGTGMCCTTGGCCACCATCTGGTAAAGGGCTGGAAATATCTTCTTGTGGGCGAGGTCGCCGGTGGCTCCGAAGAGCACCAGCGTGTCGGACCGTTCCGGGCTCATCGGCGTGTCTCCCCTGCCGCCGTCACGAGCCGGACTTCGGCTTCTCGACATGGCCGCCAAAGGCATAACGCATTGCCGAGAGCAGCTTGTCGGAGAATTCGGACTCGCCTTGCGAGGAGAAGCGGTCGAACAGCGCCGAGGACAGAACCGGCGCCGGCACGCCGGTGTCGATCGCCGCCTTCAGCGTCCAGCGGCCTTCGCCGGAATCCGAGACGCGGCCGCCGAAATTCGCCAGGCCCGGATCATTCTTCAGTGCGCCCGCGGTGAGATCAAGCAACCAGGAGCCGATGACGCTGCCATGCCGCCAAACCTCGGCCACCTGAGGGAGGTCGACGTCGAACTGGTAGTATTGCGGGTTTTCCAGGGGGCTGGTCTCGGCGTCCGCCGTTCGTTGCCGCTTGCCGGCATTGGCCGACTTCAGGATATTCATGCCTTCTGCATAGGCGGCCATCACGCCATATTCGATGCCGTTGTGCACCATCTTGACGAAGTGGCCGGCACCGCTCGGCCCGCAATGCAGATAGCCAAAGGGTGCGGTCCCGGCATCCTTGGGCGGATTGGAGCCGGCATCGGCACCGGGCGCCAGCGTGGCAAAGATCGAATCAAGGTGCTGCAYCGCCACGTCGGGACCGCCGATCATCAGGCAATAGCCACGCTCAAGGCCCCAGACACCGCCGCTGGTTCCGACATCGACAAGATGGATACCCTTGGCAGCCAGTTTCGCGGCCTGGTCGACGGCGTCGTGATAGTAGGAATTGCCGCCGTCGATGATGATGTCGCCGGGTTCCATCAGGGCGGCCACCTGATCGATGATCTTGCCGGTGATCGCCGCCGGCAGCATCAGCCACACACAGCGCGGCTTGACCAGCTTGCCGACGAATTCTTCCATGGATGCCGTTCCTGAGGCGCCGTCGGTCACCAGAGCCGCGACGCTGGCCGGGTTGATGTCGTAGACGACGCATTCGTGGCCGTCGCGCATCAGGCGCCGGACCATGTTGGCGCCCATCCGGCCCAATCCCATCATTCCGATCTGCATGGTTTCGTCCCTGTTTCCTGGAGATTTACTGGGTTTATCGAGGAAGGATCGACTGGCTATCCTGATCGCCTGATATGACGGTGAAGTCGACATTCTCCCAATCGCCGGCTCCGAGCCAGAAAAAAGTGAAGATCAGCGTGCTTCCGGCGGGGAGGCTGGCGGTGGACAGATCGGCAAGATGGATGCCGAAGGCGTTCTCGATCGTCTGGCTGTCGGCGGCGGTCGCCCAGTGATCGCTGCTCCAGCGAACCGTCGCCGGGGCCAAGAGCTCGACGCGCAGCGTCTTGCCGGCCGGCAGCGTGCGGATCTTGTTGTTGAAGCGCCATGTCCTGAACGGCGACACGGTCTTGTCCTCGATGTAGCGCTTGACGCCTTGAGGTGGCATGTCGAAGACCGTGCCGTCGCGTACCGAGCGCAACAGCTTGATATGCTCCGAATGCGCCCAGACCAGCGGCATGGCGCTGCCCGAGGGGCGACCGTGCAGCAGTTCGCGCTCGGCCATGCCGGCGCCGTCCCAGACCTGTTCGGGCAGCAGGCCGCCCAGCCCGGCCGAGCCTTCCAGCGCGGCCAGCAGGTCTACAGCTCTGTCGTTGCGTCCGGCTGCAAGCTCGTAATGGGCGCGTTCGCCGGCGAGCAACGGCCACGGCCGGCCCTGGCCGGTACCGTCGAAGGGTGCGCCATCCTCATGCTCGCCATAACCATCGCCATTGTAGCGGTACCAGAGCGGCCCTTGCGGCAGGTCGCAGCGCAATTGCGCATCGATGATCGTGACCGTGTCGACGATACGCGGATCGTCAGCTGCCCTCAGGCCGAAGCGGACGAGAGCCAGTGCGTCCGGGCTGACGATCGCCTCGGCCGGCTGGTCGGTATCGCCCGGCGGCCGGTTCTTGATCGGGACATAGCCGTCCTTCGGCGAACCGGCCTCCGCGCTGTCGGGTGGCGCGATGCGCACGTAATAGCCGTCGACGCGGGCCTGCCTGCCGAGTGCGGTGCCGGTGACATAGGTCCAACGCTCGACCTGGTCGTTCCAGACATCGGCGGTCTCGCGCAGATAGGTCGCGGCGACCTGCTTGCCGCAGGCGTCGAGCAGGTCGGCCGCGGCAAGCAGTGCCGCGATCTCGACGGCAAGCGTGAACGGGCTGTAGCCGGCATCCTCTTCCCAGCGGTCCTCACCGGTGACGGGTCCGTTGCGCACGACATAGCCGGCGGCGCGCTCGATCATCGGCTGAAAGGCGAGCAGCCTGGCCTGCGGCAGGTGCCCGGCGCGGCGCAGCGCATCGGCCAGCAGCAACGGGAAGGCGCATTCATCCATCTGGATGCCTGGCCAATAGGCCGATCCGTCGAGCCAGGCGTTTTGCGGCCAGTGGCCGTCCGGCTGCTGGATGGAGCTGAGATAGTCGAGGATTTGCAGGGCCGACGCGGCATCGCCGGCGGCGAGAAAACCTCCGGCCGTCTCGACCAGATCGCGCGGCCAGACCAGATGGTAGCCGCCGAGGTCGTCGTCACCCTTGTTGAAGCCCCACGGAATCGAAAGGCTGGCGACCGCCGCACCCGGTATGGCGATCGACCGGTGGGTCGACAGAACCGCGGTCGAGATACGATAGAAGTTGATCCCGGATTYGCCATGCCGGTCCAGCGGCAGCAGGCTCTTTTGCCACTTCCGCCATCTCTCGACGTAGGCTTTGGCGGCGGGCTCAAAACCTTGCTTCAGGCTGGCGAAGGCATTTTCGGCCGCCTCGTCCGATGTCGCGCCAAAGCCCAACGCCAGCAAGGCCGTTGTCTCCGAAGCGGTAAAGCCGATCTCGCCCGTCAGCGCGACATTGCCGTTCTCGGCCCGTTGGCAGGCCGGATCGAGCTCGCCTGTATTGTGGAGCTGCTGCCAGCCGTCGGAGACGCCGACATAGCCGGCCGAGCCGGTGCGCCAGGGCAGTGACGAGGCCAGCGCCAGGCAGGTGCCGCGCCCCGAGGCGAACAGCACAGGTTTTCCCTTGTGGTCACCGACCCAGGCGGTGTTGCCCATGCCGGCATTGACGAGATGCGGCGCCAGCAAGGTGTAGACGCGATGGTCGCCGGCGGCACCCTTGAGCGCTGTGAAGGTAATTTCCTGCAGCAAAGCGGGCCGCGCCGGGTCGGCAAGGATGCGCTTTTCGATCCGGTAGGCGCCGTCAGTCGCGGTGTTGACCAGCCTGTAGGCCGGCACGCCGTCCTCGAATGGCTCGATGGCGTGCACAGCATCGCGTTTTTCTTCGGAGAAATAGCCGTCGGGGCCGGTGACGATCAGGCCGAGGTCGCGCGTGCAGGCGCTGTCGAGGTGCGGATAGTAAATCTCGTTGAGAATGCCATGGCTGATCGTGAACCAGATATGGCCGCTTGGCGAAAGGGACGTTCCAACGCCACTCTTGGCGCTTGACGTCCAGCGAGCCGGGATTCCCGGGGCGCCCGGAGCAACGGTTGGCGTCACTGGCATTCGATTGCGATCTCCTGGCCCTTTCCCTAGACCAGGACGCGAACCCTTTTCAATCGTTGCACCGCAAGTTGATCGCCACCGCCAATGGCGCCCTCGTTGACAGGGGCGCCGCGTAGCGTCCACTATTCCCGGCACGGGAGGATCGCGAAGCCATGCCGGAGGTGTCCCTGGTCCTGATCGACCGGTTGCTGGCGATTTCGGCGGCGCTTGCCGGCCATATCGATCCCGGCACGGCGTTTCGCGCCACAGCCATCGAGATGGGCACGCTCATTCCGCACGACCATATGGATCTGGCGGTGCTGTCGCATGATGGGCGCAGGCATGCCTGTTATGAAGCCGGCTTCCACACCAGCTGGAGTGAGCTTGCCCAGCATCCGCTGCCGACCGAAGTCAGCCCGATTCGCTCCGTGCTGTGGGGCGAGGTGGCATATCTGCTCTCCGACGACGCGCTGCGCGACGAGCGCTTCCATTTCGCCACGGCCATCGACGGACCGATCTTCGCCGCCAAGCTGCGCAGCCGCATCGTCGTGCCGCTCAGGGCGCGCGGCGGCATCATCGGGGCGCTGAACATCAGCCGGCACGAGGTCGGCTGCTACACGCTTGCCGATGTCGCAGTCGCCCAGCAATGCGCGGACCTGATCGCGCCCTATATCTTTGCGCTGATCCAGACCGAGGAGGCGCGCCGCGCCATGCTTGCCGAGAGCGAGGCGCGCAACCGCGTCGAATTGCTGCGCGTCGGCGCCTCGCAGCTGACCGAAGGCATGGAGCGCGAACGCCGGCGCATGGCGATGGACCTGCATGACCAGACGCTTGCCGACCTCGCCCGCATCGCACGCCAGCTTTCGGCCCTGCGCGGCCAGGGCGTGGCGCGGGCGGCGCAGCTTGCCGACCTTGAGCAGGAGGTCGCCGGCTGCCTAACGGAACTGCGCCACATCGTCGACGACATGCGGCCGAGCGTGCTCGAACTGTTCGGCCTGCGCGATGCGGTCGAAGCGCATCTCAACCGCAGTGTCGCCAGAGCCAAACCGCCCATCGCCGTGCGCATCGCCGACACCAGCGACGGCGGCGCCGACAATCTGCCGGAGCCCGTCCGCACGGCACTCTACCGGATCGTGCAGGAAGCCATCAACAACGCGGTTCGCCACGCCGCGCCGCGCCGCATCGATGTGCTGCTGGCGTCGACCGCAAGCGTGCTGCGGGTGATTGTCACCGATGACGGCCAGGGCTGCGGCGCTGTCGATCCGGCCGCCCATGGCGGCATTGGCCACATGCATACGCGCGCCGCGCTGATCGGTGCGCGGCTGCGCATCGGGCAGGCCGGCCGCAAGAGTGGCGGCACCCGTGTCGTCGTGGAGATCGACCGCCGGCCGTTGCGGGAGCTGCCGGTTGCGGCGGCTGCAGCGGCGCCTGGCCAGCTCGCCGTGTCGGAGGCCATTTGATGCTTGTGATGATCGCCGAAAATGACGGACTGCACCGCACCTTCGCGCGGCGCACCGTCGAGCAATTGTGGCCCGGCGACGTCGAGGTGATCGAAGCGAGCGACGGCGAGGACGCCATCAACCTGGCGGCCGAGCGCGAGCCGCCGCATGTCGTGCTCGACCTGCAGATGCCGAAGGCGACCGGGATCGAGGTTGCCAGGGCGATCTGGAACCGCCGCGCCGGCACGCACATCCTATTCTGGTCGAACTTCGCCGACGAGGCCTATGTGCGCGGTGTGGCGCGTATCGTGCCGCCGGGCTCGGTCTATGGCTATGTGCTGAAATCGGCAACGGAGGAAGGCATGCGGTCGGCCTTGCGCGGCGTTTTCCGCGAGGGCCACTGCATCATCGACCGCGAGATTCGCGGCATCCAGCACCGCGTCCAGGACAAGTTCGAAGGAATCACCGACGGCGAATATGAAAGCCTGATCGACATCGCGCTTGGCCTGACCGACCGGGCGATCGCCGCGCGCCGCGGCCTGTCGATCCGCGGCGCGCAGAGCCGCATCAAGCATGTCTACGACAAGCTCGGTATCGTGCCGGCGGAGGACGGGGCCGGCGATGCATCCGTGTTCAACTCGCGGACGCGGGCGATCTATCTCGCCATGGCGCGCGGCCTGATCAACATCGACGCGCTGCGCCGCGAGCAGGACCGGCTCGACGCCTGGCTGGCGCAGGCTTCGCCCGATCACTGACCGCAGCCAGAGCGGTTCGGAAAGCCGTTTGACACTTCTGCTTTGCTTGGACCCGACTGTGCAAATGCACAGTCGGGCGTGCGCTTTGACCCGTATCGCCACGCCGGTGCCGCAACTACCTTCGATCCCCAATAAGAAAACATGTCAGGGAAGCGCTCATGCCATTCGTCGCCATGCGAATTCGCACGGCTGTTCGCGCCGCCAGGCACCAGTGATGTCGGTGTCGGCGCGAGCTCGCCATTCCGGCTTTGACGACGTCGTCGGCGATGCGACGATCGAAACGCTGGCGAGCGGCTTCGGTTTCCTCGAAGGGCCGGTGTGGCACCCCTATGAAAAGTGGCTGGTTTTCTCCGACATTCCGGAAAGCCGCATGTATCGCCGCAGTGCCTCGGGCGAGATCGAACTGTTCCGCGAGCCGAGCCACAAGGCCAATGGCAGTACGCTGGACCGCCAGGGACGGTTGGTCACCTGCGAGCACGCGACGAGCCGAGTGACCCGCGCCGAGCCCAATGGCAGCGTGACCGTTCTTGCCACACACCATCAGAACAAGCAGCTCAACAGCCCGAACGATATCGTCGTTGCCACCGGCGGCTCGATCTACTTCACCGATCCGGGTTATGGCCGGGTGGAATTCTACGGCGTGCCGCGGCCGCAGGAATTGTCTTTCCAGGGCGTCTACCGCATCGACGGCGACGGCGCCCGGCTGACATTGCTGGCCGACGATTTCGTCCAGCCGAACGGGCTTTGCTTCTCGCTGGACGAGTCGCGGCTGTTTATCAACGACACCGAACGCGGACATATCAGGGTGTTCGGCGTCGAGGCGGATGGCGACCTCAACGGCGGTGCGGTGTGGGCGGTGACAGAGGGTGACGGGCCGGGAGCGCCGGACGGCATGAAGATCGACAGCCGCGGCAATGTCTACTGCACCGGCCCCGGCGGCATCCATGTCTTCGACGCGTCGGGTGCCATTCTGGGCGTCATCCGGACGCCGGAAGACTGCGCGAATTTCACCTTCGGCGACGATGATCTGAGAAGCCTCTACATCGCCGCATCGACGTCGCTGTACCGGCTCCGGGTGCGCGTGCCGGGATTGAGACTGTTTTGAGTTCGGGACCGTCCGTGCTCAAATCAGATTGGGAGTGAGGCCGGGGTCAAAACCGGCAGGAACTGCAGCAGTAAACATCTGGGAGGATTACGACATGAAGAAACTGTTTGTCTTGGGCGCTCTGGCGGCGATGCTCGCCTCGGGCACCGCACTTGCCGACACCAGTGGCAAGAAGATCGCCTTCTCCAACAACTACGCCGGCAATTCGTGGCGGCAGGCGATGCTCGACAGCTATGGCATCGTCACCAAGAAGGCGGTCGCCGACAAGGTCGTCGGCGCGGCCGATATCTTCACGACCGCCGACAAGGAAGTGCCGACGCAGGCGGCTCAGGTGCAGAACCTGATCCTGCAGGGCTATGACGCGATCGTCATTAACTCCGCTTCGCCGGACGCACTCAACGGCGCCATCAAGCAGGCGTGTGACGCCGGCATCACCGTCGTCTCCTTCGACGGCACCGTCACCGAACCTTGCGCCTATCGCGTCGTCGTCGACTTCAAGGACATGGGCAAGCAGGAAGTCGAGCAGATGGCCAAGTTCCAGCCCAAGGGCGGCAATCTGCTGGAAATCCGTGGCCTTGCCGGCACCTCGATCGACGACGCCATCCATGCCGGCATCCTTGAAGGTGTCGCTGCCCATCCCGAGTTCAAGATTGTCGGCTCGGTGACCGGCGATTGGGACCAGACCACCGCGCAGAAGGCGGTCGCGACCATCCTGCCGTCGCTGCCCGATGTCGTCGGCATCGTCGACCAGGGCGGTGACGGCTATGGCGCTGCGCAGGCCTTTGCCGCCGCCGGCAAGCCGCGCCCGACCATCATCATGGGCAACCGCCAGGACGAATTGCAGTGGTGGAAGGAGCAGAAGGACAAGGACGGCTACAAGACCTGGTCGGCGTCGATCGCGCCGGGCGTGTCGTCGCTGGCTTTCTGGGTGGCGCAACAGGTGCTCGACGGCCGCACCGACATCCCGCACGATCTCTTGGTGCCGTATCTGGCCTTTACCCAGGACGATTTCGAAGCCGAGCTGCCGAAGATCGTCAAGGGTGGCGTTGCCAGCCACGAATACACGCAAGAGGACGCGATCGCGGCCATCAAAGCCAATATCAAGTGAGTGTCGGAGAAGCGTTGCCGTCCGTATCGTCGAGCGGATATCGTTGAGCATGGTTGCAGGGAACGCTGACATCATCAGACTGAACGGCGCCGAAAAACATTTCGGCGCCGTTCGCGCGCTGGGCGGCGTGGATTTCCACGTTGGCCCCGGCGAATGCGTCGGGCTTGTCGGCCACAATGGCGCCGGCAAGTCGACGCTGATGCACATGGTTGCGGGCACGCTGGTGCCCGACAGCGGCCAGATCGGCGTGCATGGCGGCATCGAGGATAGTTACTCGGTGTCGCGGGCCCAACAACTGGGCATACGCTGCGTGTTCCAGGAACTGTCGTTGTGTCCCAATCTCAGCGTCGCCGAAAACACGCGCATCAACCATGCGTCGCTGCGCGGCTTCGGCTGGCGGCGCAAGGCGGCCGAACTGATCGCCGTCAAGCTCGACGAGATCTTTCCCGGTCACAGCATCTCGGCGTCCGACATCGTCGGCGACCTGTCGATCGGCCGGCGCCAGATGGTCGAGGTGGCGCGCGCCTTCACGGTCACGCAGGATAGGCTCGACCTCGTCATCCTGGACGAGCCGACATCGTCGCTCGACGCGCACACGGCAGGACAGTTGCTAGCCTTCGTGCGCCGCTTCGTCGCCGGCGGCAAAAGCTGCATCCTGATCTCGCATGTGCTGGGCGAGGTGCTGCGGAACGCCGACCGCATCGTGGTGATGCGCGACGGCAAGGTGGTTGTCGCCGACGCCGCTGGTGCCTTCGACCGCGACCGGCTGGTGACGGCGATGGGCGGGGCGGAAGCGCGCCAGAAGATCGCGGCGCAAGTCGCCGACGCCAAACCGGGGGCCAGCGCGCTGCGGGTGCGGGCGCGACCCGCCGTGCAGAAGGACGGCACCGACCTTGTCGCCCGTGCCGGCGAGATCATCGGCCTGGCCGGTCTGGCGGGCCATGGCCAGACCGACCTGTTGCTGGCGATCTTCGCTGCTGCATCGCGTGCCCGAGCCGGTATCGAGGTCACCGCGCCGGTGGCGCTGGTGGCCGGCGACCGCCAGTCGGACGGCATCTTCCCGCAATGGTCGATTGCGCAGAATATCGGCATCCGCTCGCTGGCGCGTTTGCGCAACGGGCTGCTGATCTCGCCGCAGCGCGAGGCCGAGCTCGCTGCAGTCTGGCAAAAGAAGATCGGCATCCGCACCCCGGACATGAACGACAACATCTTCTCGCTGTCGGGCGGTAACCAGCAGAAGGCGCTGTTTGCCCGGGCGCTTGGCTCGGACGCGCAGATCGTGCTGATGGACGACCCGATGCGCGGCGTCGATATAGGCACCAAGCTGGAGGTCTATGACCTCGTACAGGAAGAGGCTCGCCGCGGCCGCACCTTCCTTTGGTACACCACGGAAACCGAAGAGCTCGACAATTGCGACCACATCTATGTCTTCAAGAACGGCCGCATCGTCGCCAATCTGGGCCGCGACGAATTGACCGAAGAGAAGATCATCCAGTCTTCGTTCGGCGATGCGGCCTGAGATGAAGGCCGCCAGCCTCGACACCACTGCCAGGAGTTCCGCCGAGCGTGGCGCGCTGGCCCGTGCCCGCCTGTTGCGCGGGTTGTTGCCGGCGCTGTCGCTGGCGCTGGTGCTACTCGCCATCGCTTGGCTCAATCCGCGGGCCATCAGCTATTTCGGCTTCAGCCTGATGCTGAACCTGGCGATCCCGATCGCCCTGGCGACGATCGCGCAGATGTTCGTCATCGCCGGCAACGAGCTCGACCTGTCGATCGGCACTTTCGTCGGTTTCGTCGGCTGCGTTACCGCGACGTGGCTGAAGGACGCGCCGCTGATCGGTGTCGCCATCCTGCTCGGCTCGATCGGCGTCTATGCCTTGCTCGGCGCGCTGATCCATCTGCGCAACCTGCCTTCGATCGTGGTGACGCTTGGCATGAGCTTCGTCTGGCAAGGGCTGGCCATCCTCGTCCTGCCCAAACCCGGCGGCAAGGCGCCGGACTGGCTGCTGGCGTTCATGGCATTCAAGCCGCCTTTCGTGCCGTTCCCGATCATCGCGGCGCTGCTGATCGGGCTCATCGTCCATTTCGGGCTGATGCGTACCTCCTACGGCGTGATCCTGCGCGGTTCCGGCGGCAATCCGGCCGCCCTCGGCCGCGCCGGCTGGTCGCTGCTCAAGACCAAAATCGTGCTGTTTGCGCTGGCCGGCCTGTTCGGCGTGCTGTCCGGCATGGCACTGATCGGTATCACCACTTCGGCCGATGCCAATATCGGCAATGGCTATACGCTGCTGGCGATTGCCGGCGTCATCCTCGGCGGCGGCGAATTCGTCGGCGGCCGGGTGTCGCCGATCGGCGCGGTGATCGGCGCGCTGACACTGGCGCTGGCCGCCTCGCCGCTGCTCACCTTCATGCACATTCCGCCCGACTGGCAGGTGGCCGCCAATGGCGCCATCCTGATCATCGTGCTGGCGGCCCGCGTGCTGATCAGCCGCAGGGAGAGGTAGCCATGGCCGCGTTGAGACCACTGCTCGCCAAACCCTGGATCTGGTCGTTCCTTGGCGCCTTGCTGGTGTGGCTGGCGACGATCGCCTTCACCGGCGGTTATGGCGCCGGCGGCATGGTCACCGCGGCACTGTCGCTGGCGGTGTTCACCGTCATTGTCGGTGTCGGCCAGATGTTCGTCATCACGCTTGGGCCCGGCAATGTCGATCTGTCGCTGCCGGCCAATATCGGCCTTGCCAGCGCTGTCGCCATGAAGGTGATGGACGGCAACGATGCCATGATCGTGGTCGGGCTTTTGGCGGCGCTCGCCACGGGTGCCGCGATMGGCGCCGCCAACTATTTGCTGATCTGGGCGCTGCGCATCCCGCCGATCATCGCCACGCTGTCGGCCAGCTTCATCATCCAGTCGATCGACATCAGCTATGGGCGCGGGCTGCAGATCAAGCCGCCGCCCGGCTTCGCCGATTTCGCCAACTGGCAGGTGCTGGGCATTCCAGTGCTGGCGATCCTCACCGTGCTGTTCACCATCGGCGCGGCCATCGCGCTGCAGCGCATGATCTATGGCCGTTCGGTGCTGGCGATCGGCCAGAACATCCGTGCGGCGTGGCTTGCCGGCGTCAATGTCGGCCGCATACGCTTCCTCACCTACACGCTGTCGGGGGCGCTCGGCGGCATCGACGGGGCGCTGCTTGCCGGCTATTTCCGTGGCGCCAATGTCGATATCGGCAACGAATATCTGCTGGCCTCGATCGCGGTGGTCGTCATTGGCGGCACCTCGGTGGCCGGCGGCAAGGCCAATGTGCCGGGCGTCTGGGGCGCGGCGCTGTTCCTGGTGCTGCTCTTGACCATGCTCAACACGTTCGGCGTCAGTGCCGGCGTGCGGTTGCTGTTGACCGGGCTGATCATCGTCGGGGTCATCACGGCCGCGGGTGGGCAGAAGGCGCTCCGGTAAATTGTGATAGCGCACGGCGCGATGGCGGCGGAGACTGCCGGCATCGCAAGGGCAGTGAAGGCCGGTAATCATTGTGCCAGGCCTGCATCCGGTTCCCATCCGCGTCATGGCGCTGTAAATCCCGTGCGCGCGGCTGCAAGCCGCTCATCAATGCTGGGAGGTTTGCGTGTCCGATTTCCTGAAGGTCAACCGCGACGGCGATGTCGCTATCGTCACCATCGACAATCCGCCGGTCAATGCGCTGAGTTTTCATGTTCGCGAACCGCTGATGCAGGCTCTGGTTGGGCTGCGGGATGATCCGTCGGTCGCCGCGATCGTCATCGCCTGCGCCGGCCGAACGTTCGTTGCCGGCGCCGACATCACCGAATTCGGCAAGCCAGTGCAGCAGCCCGAACTGCGCACCATCGTGGCGACGCTGGAAACCATCGCCAAGCCGACGATCGCCGCCATCCACGGCACCGCGCTGGGCGGCGGCCTTGAGCTTGCGCTCGGCTGCCATTTCCGCGTCGCCGACACTGGCGCCAAACTCGGCCTGCCGGAGGTAAAGCTCGGTCTCTTGCCGGGTGGCGGCGGCACGGTGCGGCTGCCGCGCCTTGTCGGCGCGGTGAAGGCGCTCAAGATGATCGTTTCCGGTTCGCCGATCGGTGCAGAAGAGGCGCATGCCGCCGGTCTGGTCGACGCCGTCTTCAAAGGCGATCTGACCACGCATGCCGTGAACTTCGCCAGGGAAATAGCCCGCAAGGGTGGTCCCTTCACGCCGGTGCGCGATCGAAATGATGGGCCTAGGGAAACCGACCTGGCGGCTTTCGACGCCGAGGCGGCGGACCTTGCCAAAAAAGCGCGCGGCCTCGAAGCACCGATCGCCTGCGCGCAGGCGGTGCGTAATGCCGTCACACTGCCATTCGACGAGGCGCTGGCGGCGGAGCGCGTGCTGTTCGTCGAGCTCGTCGCCAGCAACCAG
Organism: Mesorhizobium sp. P5_C1; assembly: GCF_054049815.1. NCBI lineage: Bacteria > Pseudomonadati > Pseudomonadota > Alphaproteobacteria > Hyphomicrobiales > Phyllobacteriaceae > Mesorhizobium > Mesorhizobium sp. P5_C1. Next base: position 32,556 of record NZ_JBFULQ010000005.1, read on the forward strand.
TCGCGCGCGCAGCGCCATCTGTTCTTCGCCGAACGTGAGGCGGCAAAGATTCCCGGCAAGGATATCATCAAGCGCAGGGTCGCGCGTATCGGCGTCATCGGCGCCGGCACCATGGGCGCCGGCATCGCCATGGCTTTCGCCAACGGCGGCTATTCCGTCACCTTGCTTGAGACCAGCCAGGAGGCGCTGCAACGCGGCCTGGGCACGATCGACAAGAACTATGCCGTCTCTGTCACGCGGGGATCATTGACCGAAGATGCGAAGCGGCAGCGGCTGGCCCAATTCACCGGCTCCACCAACTATGCCGATCTCGCTGATTGCGACCTGATCGTCGAGGCGGTGTTCGAGGACATGGCGGTCAAGAAGGAAGTCTTCGGCAAGCTCGACGCAGTGGCCAAGCCCGGCGCCATCCTCGCCACCAACACCTCCTATCTCGACATCAACGAAATCGCCGCCTCGACCTCACGCCCTCAGGATGTGCTCGGACTGCATTTCTTTTCGCCGGCAAATGTCATGAAGCTCTTGGAGATCGTGCGCGCCGAGAGGACCGCTCCCGATGCGCTGGCTACCGTCGTCGACCTGGCGCGGCGGATCGGCAAGGTGGCTGTCGTCGTCGGCGTCTGCCACGGTTTTGTGGGCAACCGTATGCTGGCGGCGCGTGGCGCCGAGTCGGAGGCGCTTCTGCTGGAGGGCGCAACGCCGCGCCAGATCGACCAGGCGTTCACCGATTTCGGCTGGCCGATGGGACCGTTCCAGATGGGCGATCTCGCCGGCCTCGACATTGGCTGGCGTAACCGCAAGGCGCGCGGCCAGACGGCTGTGATCGCCGACACGCTGTGCGAGCAAGGACGGTTCGGCCAGAAGACCGGCCGTGGTTTCTATCTCTACGAGGCCGGCGCGCGCACGCCGGTCACCGACCCGCAAGTCGAGGCGCTGATCCGCGACAAGGCGGCCGAGAAGGGCATCGTGCCGCGCGCGATCGGCGCGGAAGAAATCATCGAACGCACGCTCTATCCCCTGGTCAACGAGGGCGCCAAGATCCTGGAGGAAGGCATCGCCACCCGCGCCTCCGACATCGATGTCGTCTGGGCCAACGGCTACGGCTTTCCCGTCGGCAAGGGCGGGCCGATGTTCTGGGCTGGCCTCGAAGGTCCAGCCAAGCTCATCGAGCGGCTCGACCATTGGCATCAGCGGACGGGCAAGGACGTGTTCAAGGTGGCGCCATTGCTCAGGCGGATGGCCGAAACCGGCTCCTGGGAAACCGGGGGCTAAGGAACTACCGGACCCGTGCGTCGATGATCTCGACGAAGCGCGCGAACAGGCCGGCCTGCGACTTGATCTTGAGCTTGCGGTAGATGTTGCGGCGATGAACCTTCACGGTTCCCGGCACGATGCGCATCGCCCTGGCGATCGATTCGGTTGAATGCCCCTGCAGCACCAGATCGACGACATGCTTTTCGCGCGGCGTCAGCGACAGGCTCTGCCAGATATGGGCGCGATCGAACTCGTTGACCGGAGCAATCGTCTCGTCCTGCTTTGTCTCGGGCGGTTCGTCGGCCGGGAGGTTAGGCCAGCGCAATCTGGCGAAGCTGATCACCGCCGGCGCCATGTCGCGCAGAAGCCTGGCATCGGCGGTGCCGAACGGACCCGACGCACGCAGCCGCATCAGCGACAACACCAGCGCGTCCTTTCCCGGCAAAGGCACGAAGAAGCCGACCTCCTCGGCCAGCCTGGTCTGGCTGTAATAGGAGCGGAAATATTCGCTGGCGTAGAAGCGGTCCGGGGCGAGTTCGCGCATGCGCCAGAATCCTTCCTTGCGCTCCACCGCCGCATGGTGGAACGGGTCGAGCAGATAGGGTCCCTCCTGATAGAGCGCGACGAAGACATGGCTTTCGGCCGGCGAAAAGGTCTCGAACAGCAGCGGCGGGCGTGCGGCACCGCGATAGCCGAAGATCACGCAGTGGTCGAAACTGACATGCTGGCGCAGCCAATCGACCATCGCCTTGCCGAAGAGGTCGCCGCTCGTCTCCCGCGTCGCGGTGACAAGCGTTGCAAGCTGGCCGTATTCGTCGCGGCGGGACAATCCATACCCCCTTAAACGAGAAAATAGATCAGATATACCACCTACGAGGTATATACTAGCCGCCATTGGCTCTGGTAGCGTCCTGAAATCGCCCTGTTGCTGGAGCCCGCAGCCTTGACCGCAGTGCCCGACATCGAGTTTCGCGGCGTCACCAAACGCTATGGTGCGGTGACCGCGGTCAGCGGCATCGATCTTGCCGTCCCGCCTTCCGCCTTTGTCGCCCTGCTCGGACCGTCCGGCTGCGGCAAGACGACCTGCCTGCGCATGATCGGCGGCTTCGAACAGCCGAGCGAAGGCCAGGTGTTCATTCGCGGCCAGGACATGGCCGGCACGCCGCCCTACCGGCGGCCTGTCAACATGGTGTTCCAGCAATACGCGCTGTTTCCGCATCTCGATGTCGAGGACAACGTCGCCTACGGGTTGCGCCAGGCACGGCCGCGGCTGTCGTCACGCGAGATCACCTCAAGGGCAGGCGAGGCGCTGGCCATGGTGCGGCTCGCCGGCTATGGCCGCCGCAAGATCCATGAACTGTCCGGCGGGCAGCAGCAGCGTGTCGCGCTGGCGCGCGCACTGGTCAACAAGCCGGCCGTGCTGTTGCTCGACGAGCCGCTGGCCGCGCTCGACAAGAAGCTGCGCACCGACATGCAGATCGAGTTGCRGAACCTGCAGCGCGAGATCGGCATCACCTTCGTACTGGTCACCCACGACCAGGAGGAGGCGCTGTCGATGAGCGATTTCGTCTGCGTCATGAATGGCGGCCGCATCGTCCAGCTCGGACAGCCGAGTGAGATCTATGACGAGCCGGCCGATCTGTTCGTCGCCGATTTCGTCGGCAAGACCAATTTGCTGAGCGGCAAGGTCGCCGGACATTCGGGCGAACTGGTGGACATCGCGCTTGCCGACGGCACCGTCATTGGGGCGCGCAAGCGGACGGCCTTGCGGCAGGGCGAGACCGTCTCGGTCAGCCTGCGTCCTGAATCGCTCAGTCTCGGCGCTCCGGAAAGCGGCCGGTTCAAGGGCATCGTCCGCAACCGGATTTTCCTTGGCTCGACCGCCGAATACGCGATCGAGGTCCAGGGCATCGGAACGCTGCTCGCCAAGGCTGATCACCTGATCGGCCACGGCAATCTCTTCAAGCCGGGTGAACCCGTCGCCATCGGCTTTGCCGCCGGAACGCCCTTGGCGTTTCCGGACCCCAAGAACAACGGGACCAACCAGAGGGTAACCAAACATGTCGAAATCATATCGTGACGGACTGCCAATAAGCCCTGAAAACTTCGTCGACCAACTGATGCGCCTCAAGCGCGGCTCGATCGGCCGCCGCGACTTCCTCGGCCTCACCGGCCTCGGCATTGCGACGGCGGTGATGGCGCGCGAGATGGGCATCATGCCGACGCCGGCCTTTGCCGCTGAAAGCCTCGGCGACCGTATGTCGATCGCCACCTGGCCGAACTATCATGACCCGGCGACATTCGAGAATTTCAAGAAGGATACCGGCGTTGCCGTCGAGGTCAACGTGTTCGGCTCCAACGAAGAGATGCTGGCCAAGCTGCAGGCCGGCGCGTCGGGCTGGAGCCTGTTCGTGCCGACCAACTATACGATCTCGACCTACAAGAAGCTCGGCATCATCGAGGCGCTCGATATGGCGAAACTGCCGAATTTCGACGGCTCGCAGGAAGATCCGCGCTTCACCTCGGAAGGCACGATCGACGGGACGACCTACGCCGTGCCGAAGAACTGGGGCACCACCGGGTTTGCCGTCAACACCAAGAAGCTGACCAAGCCGATGACCAGCTGGAAGGAGTTCTGGGACACCGCCATGGCGGAGGGCGATGGCCGCACCATGGTGCACGACTACCAGCTGACCACGATCGGCAATGCGCTGAAATATTACGGCTATTCGTTCAACTCGCTGAAACAGGACGAACTCGCCAAGGCGGAGGAATTGCTGCTGAAAGTCAAGCCGCATCTGTTCGCGGTCTCATCCGACTACCAGCCGGGAATGCGCGCCGGTGACGCCTGGATGACCATGTGCTGGACCAATGACGGTGCGCAGCTGCATCGCGACATTCCCGAGATCGCCTATGTGCTGGGCAAGGAGGGCGGCGAGATCTGGACCGACTTCTACGCCATCCCCAAGGACGCGCCGAACAAGCCCGCCGGCTACGCGCTGCTCAACTACCTGATGAACCMGCAGGTCGCGGTCAAAGAGCACCTGGCCAACGGTGCGCCGTCGACCGATGCGCGGGTCAACAAGCTGCTGCCCAAGGAGGTGCTCGACAATCCGATCCTCTATCCGGCGGCCGATTTGTTGACGTCGCTCGAGTTCGGTGCGGCGGCGACGCTGACCGATCCCGGCCGGGCCGAACTGATGGCCCGCTTCAAGTCGGCCTGAGCGACCGGCCTGATGCAGACAATTGACCGGCGGGCGTGTGTCCGCCGGCACCGGGGCGGTTTCAATGCACGGCAATAAACTTCGTCATAATCTGCTGACCGCCTTGCTGCTCGGTCCGGCAGCGGCGTGGCTGGTGGTCTTCCTGGTGCTGCCGTTCATAGCCATCGCCGTGTTCAGCGTTGGCGAGCGGGCGCCGGAAGGCGGCTACCAGGCGGCCTTTACGCTGGCGCAATATGCCAACCTTCCGGCGCGGGCGACCGCCTTCTGGAACACCATGATGCTGGCGCCGATGGGCGCGCTTGCCTGTCTTCTCGTCGCCTATCCGGTGGCCTATTACCTCGCCCTGCAGGCGCCACAGCGCTGGCGGCTGATCCTGCTCGCGCTCGTGGTCATCCCGTTCTGGACCAGCCTTCTGATGCGGACCTATGCCTGGATGTATGTGCTGGGCGGGCGCGGCATTCCGGCTCTGCTCGCCTATGTCGGCTTCGAGGATATCAGGCTGATCAACACGCCGGGCGCCGTGCTGCTCGGCATCGTCTATGGCTATCTGCCGCTGATGATCCTGCCGATCTATGTCAGCCTCGAGCGGCTCGACCGCCGGCTGCTGGAAGCCTCCGCCGATCTCGGTGCGACGCCACTCTCCACATTCCTTGGCGTGACGCTGAAACTGTCGCTGCCGGGGGTGATGACCGGCTTCTCGCTGGTGATGATCCTGCTGCTCGGCGAATATCTGATCCCGACGCTGCTTGGCGGCGGCAAGGTGTTCTTCATCGGCAATGCGCTGGTCGACCTGTTCCTGCAGTCGCGCAACTGGCCGTTCGGATCGGCCATCGCGATCACGCTGGTGCTGGTTTCGGTGGTGGTGCTGATTGCGGCCAACCGCATTTCGACCCGAGTCTCGGGCGCCCGTCGGGTGGATCTGATCTGATGCGCGCCTTCGTCATTGCCGTCTTCGCCTTCCTCTACCTGCCGATCGCGCTGGTGGTGCTGTTCTCCTTCAACGCCGGGCACCATGCGAGCGAGTTCACCGGCTTTTCGGTGCAATGGTACGGCAAGGCCCTGGCTAACCCGTTCCTGGTCGAAGCGTTGAAGAACAGYCTTTTCATCGCCACCACCAGCGCCTCGCTGGCGGCGCTGTGCGGCACCGCGGCCGCGCTTGGCCTGGCGCGCGTCAGCGTCCGGACCCGCGCTGTCTTTGATGCGCTTCTGGGTGCCGCGATCGTCGTCCCGGGTGTCGTCATCGGCATCTCGACGCTGGTCGCGCTCGTCCAGCTGTTCGCGGTCGTCAACCCGTTCCTCGCCTCGATATGGCCCGACGACCAGCCGCCGCGCCTGTCGCTCGGCTATGGCTCGATCATCGCGGCACACGGCCTGTTTTCGATGGCGCTGGTGACGATGATCGTCGGCACGCGTCTCGGTAGCCTCGACCGCAACCTGGTCGAGGCCTCGAGCGATCTCTACGCCACGCCGTTGACGACGTTCCGCAGCATCGTCCTTCCGCAGATCATGCCGGCGGTGGTTGCCGGTTTCCTGCTCGCCTTCACCTTTTCCTTCGACGATTTCATCGTCGCCTTCTTTGTCGCCGGTGCGCAGACGACGCTGCCGATCTATGTCTTCGCGTCGATCCGGCGCGGCGTGACGCCGGAAATCAATGCCATCGCGACGATCGTGCTCGTCGCCTCCGTGTTGCTTGTGGTGCTTGCCCAATGGCAGCTGCGCCAACGCAAACCATCCAACTGAAAGTCGCGCCATGATTCTCAAAGACCGCATCGCCGTGGTGACGGGTGCCGGCTCCGGCATCGGGCGCGCCGGCGCCATGATCATGGCCAGGGAAGGCGCGCTGGTCGTCATCGCCGACAGGGACCGGGCCAGCGGCGAGGCAACGGCTTGCGACATCCGCGCGGCGGGCGGCCGGGCCGAGGCGCTCGCCACCGATGTCGCGGATGACGCGGCGGTCGAGCAGCTCATTGCCGGCACGCTCGACAGGCACGGGCGTATCGACATCCTGCACAATCATGCCGGCATCCAGGTCGGCGGCACGCTGACCGAAGTCGAGGTCGGCGGCATGGATGYCTCGTGGCGGGTCAATGTCCGGGCGCAATTCCTGGCGGCCAGGCTGGTCATGCCGTCGATGATCGCACAGGGCGGTGGCGTCATCCTCAACACCGCCTCGAATTCGGGCGTGTTCTACGACCGCGAGATGATCGCCTACGCCACGTCGAAACATGCGGTGGTGGCGATGACCAGGCAGATGTCGCTCGACTATGCCAGCCACAATGTCCGCGTCAATGCGCTCTGCCCAGGCTGGGTCGATACGCCGTTCAACGAGCCGTTCATCGCCCAGATGGGCGGTCGCGAGGCGATCGAAAACTATGTCCGCACCAAGATCCCGATGGGGCGCTGGGCCAGCGCAGAAGAGATCGCCGAGGCGATCCTGTTCCTCGTTTCCGACCGTTCATCCTTCATGACCGGCCAGGCGCTTGTGATCGACGGTGGCGAAAGCATCGGCTGACGCGGCCTATTTGTTGGTGCAATTCCGGACGGAAAATCGCTACACGCGTTTCCTGGAATTGCACTCCGTCTCGGCYTTCAACCAGTCGGCAAATATCGTCATTGCCTGCGAGTTCTGGCGCCGGCGCCGCGCCGACAGCCAGTAACGGCCGACGTCGACGGTGCAGTCGAAAGGCTGCACCAGCTCAGCCGAACAGAGCTCGCGGCTGAACATCGAAATCGGCAGCAGCGCCACTCCGGCGCCCTGGACGGCAGCGTTCGCCATGGTGACCGATGAGTCGAAGACGATGCCCTTGATCGGCGGGCAATGGCAGCCTGCCGTCTCGAACCAGCACAGCCATTCGTCTTCCCGGTAGGAACACAGCAGCGTTTCGCGCGCGAGATCGGAAGGGTCGCGCAGACGCGCGGCGATGTCGGGGGTGCAGGCCGGCGAGAAGCCGCCTGGCAGCAGCGGCGTGTTCTCGGTGCCCTGCCAGGAGCCATCGCCGAAGCGGATGGCAAAGTCGAGACCGTCGGCGGCGAGATTGACCCGGTTGTTGTTGGTCGAGATGCGCAGCTCGATGTCCGGATAGGCCTGGTGAAATGCCGGCAATCTGGGGATCAGCCATCCTGACGCAAAAGTCCCGACGACACCGACGGTGACGATGTCGTTGAAGCGGCCGCCCTCGAAGCGGTCGAGCGTGACGCTGATCCTGTTGAAGGCATCGCTCAGCACGGGCAGCAGGGCTTCGCCTTCCTCGCTCAAAGCGAGGCCGTGCGGCAATCGGCGAAAAAGCCTGATGCCGAGGACCTCTTCGAGGCCCTTGATCTGATGGCTGACGGCAGCCTGGGTGACGCGCAGTTCGAGACCGGCGCCGGTGAAACTGAGATGCCTTGCGGAGGCCTCGAAGGCGCGCAAGCCATTCAACGGGAGGTGCGATCGCTTCATCATCCAGCCCTAATTTTTCTTATGGCGGGGGCGATGTTTACTCGTTTGCGATGGCGCCGGATTCGGTCCAGTTCTGCTGCGCGGGGCGACAGAGAGTGTGGACATGACAAGCAGACGCAGTTTCATCAGTGGTCTCGCGGTGGTTTTGACGGCCCCGGTTGGTGCCATCGCGAAGGCGACAACGAGCCCGACAAAATTTGATGGGGTCTTGCCGAAAATAAGGCGGATCGAGGCGAAAAGCGGTGGCCGGCTCGGCGTGTCCTGCCGGATCTCCGGAACGACCGCGCAATTCGGCTATCGCCAGGGCGAGCTGTTCCCCATGTGCAGCACCTTCAAGGCACTCGCGGCGGCGTTCATCCTGCATCGGGTCGATGGCGGCATCGAGCAGCTCGACCGCAGCATCAAGATCCCGCACGACGCCGTCATCGCGAACTCTCCGACGACCAAGAAACATGCCGGCGGCGAGATGACGGTGGCGCAGCTTTGCGAGGCCGCCGTGACAGTCAGCGACAACGGGGCGGCCAATCTGTTGTTGGAGTCGTTTGGCGGGCCGGCGCAGCTGACAGCCTATCTGCATTCGATAGGCGACAAGGTGACCAGGCTGGACCGGATCGAACCGGAGCTGAACGAGTCGCTGCCGGGCGACGCGCGCGACACGACCTCGCCGCTGGCCATGACCGGCAATTTTGAACGGCTGACGATCGGCAACAGCCTGTCGGAGAAGGGCCGGGTGCAGCTTGTCGATTGGCTGGTGGCGAACAAGACCGGCGACGAGCGCATAAGGGCGGCACTGCCGAAAGGCTGGACATGTGGCGACAAGACCGGAACCGGCGCGCACGGCAGCACCAACGACGCGGCCGTCATCTGGCCGGCTTCCGGCAACCCGATTTTGATGTCGGTCTATCTGACGGGCACGAAACAGAGCCTGGCCAAACGCAACGCCGTCATTGCCGCTGTCTCGCACGCGTTGGTCGAAGCGATCGCGGCGTAAATGTTTGTATCGAGCGGCGCGGTGTTTGCCGCGCCGCTGCCTTCATACATGCTTGCGGCCACCGGTCTCGCGGAACCAGCTGTCGGGGTAGGGATACCACCAGTCCTGGATCGTCGGTTTGTGGTCGATAATCACCATCTTCGAGCGGCGGAAGGCGTCGAGGCCCTGGCGGCCAAGTTCGCGGCCGAGGCCCGAAGCCTTCCAGCCGCCGAAGGGCAAGGCGTCATTGTCGATCAGCGGGTTGTTGACCCAGACCATGCCGGCCTCGAGCCGCTCGGCGGCCTCATGCGCCTCGGCCAGATCGGTGGTGAACACCGAGGCGCCAAGCCCGAACGGGCTGTCATTGGCAAGCCGGATCGCCTCGTCGAAATCCCGGACACGGCAGATCGCGGCGACCGGCCCGAAACACTCCTCGCGCACGATCGCCATATCAGGGGTGACACCGGTCAGGATCGTTGGCTCGTAGAACCAGCCTGTGTTGTGTGCGGGCGGGATGCGCCCGCCGGTGACCGCCCTGGCACCGTTGCGAATAGCATCGTCAACGAGGCGCATCACTTTCGCCCGCGCGCCTTCGCTGACCAGCGGGCCGATCTCGGTCTTGTCCATGCCGTTGCCGATGCGCAGCGCGCGTGTCCTTTCGGCGAACAGGTCGACAAAGCGGTCATGCACGGCGTCGACGACGAAGAAGCGCTCGGCCGAGGTGCAGACCTGGCCGGTGAGGTGGAAGGCGGCGGTGACGCTGCCGGCCGCGGCGACATCGAGCGGGGCGTGTTGGCTGATGATCAGCGGATCGCTGCCGCCGGCTTCGATGACGCAAGGCTTCATGCGTTCGGCACAGGCCACCGCCACCGCCTTGCCGGCGGCGACCGAGCCGGTGAAGGCGACAGCATGGGTGCGGTCGGAAACGATCAGCGCCTGCGCGGTGGCAGCGCCGCCGGGCAGGCAGGAGACCAGCCCCTCCGGCAGCGAGCGGAACATGGTCATGTAGTCGAGCGTCGACAGCGTCGTCGCCTCGGCCGGCTTGATGACGCAGGCGTTGCCGGCGGCGAGCGATGCCGCAACAGTCCAGCACATCAGCAGGATCGGGAAGTTGTAAGGCATGATGTGGACGGAGACGCCATAGGGCTCGTAACGCGCATACTGGAAGGAACCGGCCTGCGTCGTGCCGGCGATCTTGCCGGCATCGTCGCGCGCCATCTCGGCATAGTAGCGGAAGATCGGCGYGCAGTTGGCGATCTCGCCGATGGCTTCCGGATAGGGTTTGCCCATCTCGCGCACCATCAGCTCGGCACAACGCGTGAAGTCGGCCGCTTCGTTCGCATTGGCGACGGCATGGAGGTGCCTGGCGCGGCTCTTGGCGTCGAGCCTTTTCCAGGCGGCCTGCGCCTTGGTCGCCGCAGTCAGCACGGCGTCGATCTCGCCGTCGCTGGCCGACGCGATGGCCCCAACTGTCTCCAGCGTTGCCGGATCGATCACCGGTTTGTTCGCGGCGGTCATCGGCAGGTAGTTCGGATTGACGAAGAAGGCCGGCCGGTCAGGGGCGAAATGCATGGACATCCCTCTCAGATCCGCTCAGCGGATCATGTAGACCTTCTTGATGGTCTCATGGACTGTGCAGACGCCTTTCCAGTCCTGCGGAAAGAACGCCGCCGTGTCCGGCTCGATCTCCATGATCTCGCCGGATTCATGGACATAGGTGCAGCGGCCCTCGAGGAAGTGGCAGAACTCGTCGCGAGTGACGTGGCAGTGCCATTTTCCGGGCGTGCAGACCCACAGGCCACATTCCGAGCGGCCCTCCGGTCCTTTGTAAAGCAGCTTGCCCGAGGTGTGGGATTCGCCCTCGATCATCGTCGGGATGACGCCCCAGTCGACAAGGTCGGTAATAGTGAGCGGGGACTTCATGATCGGTGTTGTCATATCGATTTTCCCTGGGATG
>NZ_JBFULQ010000006.1:0-34362 GCF_054049815.1 Mesorhizobium sp. P5_C1
GTGCTGGACGGCATATCCGAGGAAACTGGTCCGATCCGCTCCTGTTTGATTTCCTTCGCTTTTTACTCCACTTTTGTCTCCTGACATGGTTGCCGCCAAAACCCTGCTAGCATGGGCCGGAATCACCCATCAGAACTTCGGCCAACCACCCTCAGAGTGATGCCTGCATGAAGGAAAAGTTCTCGCTTGCCATGGCCCGGCGCATCGCGCTCGCCGCCCAGGGGTTTCTCGATCCCCGCCCCGCCGGTACGCCCGACCGCCGCCATTTCGCCCGCGTTCTCTCCCGCACCGGCCTGCTGCAGATCGATTCCGTCAGTGCAGTGGTGCGCGCCCACTATATGCCGCTCTATTCGCGCCTTGGCCCCTACCCCTTCGCTCTGCTCGACAACGCCGCCGTGACGCGCAAACGCACGGTGTTCGAATACTGGGCACACGAAGCCTCCTTCCTGCCGGTCGAGACCTACCCGCTGATGCGCTGGCGCATGCAGCGAGCCGAGCGCGGCGACGAAATGTATCTCGGTCTCGCCAAATGGGGCCGCGAACACGCTGGCTACATCGAACAGATCTATCGCGAGGTCGCCGATCGCGGGCCGATCGCCGCTTCCGCGCTCGAAGGCCAGAAAGGCTCGGGCGGCTGGTGGGGCTGGAGCCATGCCAAGCACGCCTTCGAATGGCTGTTCTGGGCCGGGCGCATCACAACGGCGCACCGTCGCGGTTTCGAGCGGTTCTACGATCTGCCGGAACGCGTGCTGCCGCAGGCGATCCTCGACCTGCCGGTGCCCGCCGCCGAGGACGCGCACCGCGAATTGCTGCGCATTTCCGCCCGCGCCCACGGCATCGCGACATCAGGCGACCTGCGCGACTATTTCCGCCTGTCCCCCGCCGACATGAAGGGCCGACTGGAGGAACTGGTCGAAACAGGCGAACTGCTGCCTGTGCGTGTCGAAGGCTGGGACAAGCCGGCCTATCTTCATAAAGACGCCCGTCTGCCACGCAAGATCGAGGCCCGCGCTTTGCTGGCGCCGTTCGATCCGGTCGTCTTCGAACGGTCGCGCACCGAGCGGCTGTTCGACTTCCACTACCGCATCGAGATCTACACGCCAGCCGAAAAGCGCCAATACGGCTACTACGTCCTGCCGTTCCTGCTCGGCGACAGGATCGTGGCGCGCGTTGACCTCAAGGCCGACCGGCCAGCCGGTGTCCTGCGGGTCCATGCTGCTTACGCAGAGCCCGGCGCGCCGCCTGAAACCGCTGCAGAACTCTTCGAAGAATTGAAGCAGATGCAGGGCTGGCTCGGCCTTGAACGTATAGAGGTGACATCAGCCGGTGATTTGGGTCCGGCGCTGGCCGACCTGACCGTGTCGTAAGCCCACGTTGACACCGCCGCCCGCAAAAGCCTAAATCCGCTCCAGACGGTCTCCTCTCTTCAACGAGAGGAGCCAAGAGGGAATGCGGTGCGAAATTCCGATTTCAAATCCGCGGCTGTCCCCGCAACTGTAAGCGACGAGCCAAGGCCGAAAGCCACTGGGGTATTCCCGGGAAGGCGGCTACCCAAGGCGATGACCCGCGAGCCAGGAGACCTGCCGTCTGCGACTGTAGAATCCGATCGCCCGGCGGGTTTCCGGGCAAGGAGCCCAATTTTTGGACCACGACAGCAGTTTTTCCGCTGGCACAGCGGACAATTCGTCCGGCGAGAGCGATGCCCTTGCCGGCGTGACCGTGATCGTCTGTGCCTCCTGTCGCGATGAAACCGGTTCCGATGCCCATCCCCGCGCCGGCGAACTGCTCGCGGACGACACGCGTCACGCCGCGTCTGGCCAAGACATCCGCGTCCGCACGGTCGAATGCCTCGGCAATTGCAAGCGCCGGCTCAGTGCCGCCATCCTGCGCGATGGTTGCTGGAGCTACGTCTTCGGCGACCTGACCACATCCAGCGGCGCCGACCTCGTCACAGGGGCAAAACTCTTCGCCACCTCGACCGACGGCCTGATCCCGTGGCGCGGCCGTCCAGATAGCCTCAAGCGCGGCCTCGTGGCCCGCATCCCTCCCCTCGACCTGCTGAAGGACTGATCATGACTGCCTCCGTCTCCCGCGTCCCCTGCACCGTCGTCACCGGCTTCCTCGGCGCCGGCAAGACGACGCTGATCCGCCATCTCCTGGAAAACGCCGGCGGCAAGCGGATCGCCATCATCGTCAACGAGTTCGGCGACATCGGCATCGACGGCGAAATCCTGAAGGGCTGCGGCATCGACACCTGCCCGGAGGAAAACATCGTCGAACTGTCCAATGGCTGCATCTGCTGCACCGTTGCCGACGATTTCGTGCCGGCGCTCGACCAGATCCTGTCGTTGACGCCGAAGGTCGACCACATCTTGATCGAGACCTCGGGTCTGGCTCTGCCCAAGCCACTGGTCCAGGCTTTCCAGTGGCCGACGGTGAAGAGCCGCGTGACGGTCGATGGCGTCATCGCCGTCGTCGACGGTCCCGCACTCGCCGAAGGCCGCGTCGCCAATGACATGGACGCACTTCAGGCACAGCGCGCCCAGGATGAGACGCTCGATCACGACGATCCGGTCGAGGAGGTGTTCGAGGACCAGATCGCCTGCGCCGACCTGATCATCCTGTCGAAGAGCGACCTGATGGACACCGCCGGCTCCGCCCGCGCCAACGCCATCATCAACGAGCACATCGCTCGCGCCGTGAAGATCGTGCCGACGTCGCAAGGCAAGGTCGATCCGTCGGTGCTGCTTGGTCTTGGCCTTGCCGTCGAGGACGATATCGAGAACCGCAAGACCCACCACGACGACGAACTCGACCACGAGCACGACGACTTCGACTCTTTCGTCATCGACATTGCCTCGATCGCCAATCCCGACGAGCTGGCAAAGCGCGTCGCCACCGCCGCCGAGGAAGAAAACGTGCTGCGCGTGAAAGGCTTCGTCGAGGTTGGCGGCAAGCCGATGCGGCTCTTGCTGCAGGCCGTGGGACCGCGCGTCAATCACTACTACGACCGCGCCTGGACGGCCGGGGATGACCGCCGCTCGCGTCTCGTCGTTATCGGCCTCAAGGGGCTGAACCGCCCGGCGATCGAGCGTATACTCGCCGGCTGACGCAAACCACGGCCCGCGATGCACATCCTCACCACGACCTCCGCCTCGCTCGACGATCTCGCCGAGCCGGTCGATCTGCGGCAGTCGCCGGCGGATATCGTGGCCCTGTCCTTCACCGACAGCGATCTCGCCGGACTGGCGGCGGCATGGAAGGCCGATGCCGAGCGCCTGCCCTCGATGCGGCTGGCGGCTTTGCGTGACCTGCGCCATCCGATGTCCGTCGACCTCTGGGTCGACAGCGTCGCCCGCCATGCCAAAGTCATCCTCGTGCGCATTCTGGGCGGCTACGACTGGTGGCGCTACGGCTGCGACCAGCTTGCCTCGACCGCCCGCGCGCGCGGTATAAAACTGGCGCTGCTGCCCGGCGAATGCCGCGACGAGGATCTGCGCCTGATCGAAGCCTCGACACTGCCGCGCCAGGAACTGGACGGCCTGCTCGACTATTTTCGCGAGGGCGGTCCGGCCAATATGAACGCGCTGGTGCAGAAGCTGGCGCGGCTGGCAGGGTCTGAAGCAACAATTTCGGCGCCTGTCGCGGTACCAAAGGCCGGCTACTATGAGCCGGGCCGCGGCGTCGTCCCCCTTCCTCTCGAGGGGCAAGGAAACACCGCGCCTGTCATCCCCATCCTGTTCTACCGTTCGATGCTGCTGGCCGCCGATGTCGCACCGATCGACGCCCTTTTTGAAGCGCTGCGGCAGCGCCGTATGACGCCGGTCCCCATCTTCGTCTCCAGCCTCAAGGACCCGGTATCGCTGGCGTTCGTCGAAACCGCGCTGGCCTCGTTGAAACCTGCCGCCATCGTCACCGCGACCGCCTTCGCGTCCGGCGCCGAACCCGGCGTCGAAACCCTGTTCGATCGTGCCGGCGTGCCAGTCTTCCAGGTCATCGTCGCCACCACCCGCCGCGACATCTGGGAAAACAACCAGCGTGGGCTGGCGCCCGCCGACCTCGCTATGCATGTCGTGCTGCCCGAACTCGACGGCCGCATCCTTGCCGGCGCCATTTCCTTCAAGGGCGAGAGCGAGGTCGATCCCGCACTTGGTCACCGCGCCTTCGCCAACCGGCCGGAGCCCGATCGTGTGGCGCAAGTGGCGGACCGTGTCGCGGCCTTCATCAAGCTGCAAGAAACGCCGAGCGCCGAGCGCAAGCTTGCCATCCTGATCCCCGATTATCCCAGCGCCCCCGGCCGCACCGGCTATGCCGTCGGCCTCGACGTGCCGTCCAGCGTGCTGGCGATGCTGCAGGACCTCAAGGGACAGGGCTATGCCGTTGACGGGATTCCGCAAACGCCGCGTGCGCTGCTGGATTTGCTGGAAAGTTCAAACCACGGGCTGAAGCTTGACGACTATCTGTGCTTCTCAACCGAACTGCCGAGGGCGGCGATAGCTGCCGTAGAAGGCGCCTGGGGTAAGGCGAAAGATGAAACAGGTTTGCGCGAGGTGCTAACCTCCGCAAAATTCCCCTTCCGCGCCGCCACCTTCGGCAACGTCACCGTGGCGCTTGCTCCCGACCGCGGCCGGTCAGTGGATCGGCGCGCCGATTATCACGACCCGACGCTGCCGCCGCGGCATGCGCTGATCGCCTTCGGCCTGTGGCTGCGCAAATCGCTCGGCGCTCATGCGCTTGTCCATGTCGGCGCCCATGGAACGCTGGAATGGCTGCCCGGAAAGACGGTTGCGCTCAGCCAAAACTGCTTTCCCGAGATCGTCACCGGCCCCTTGCCCGTGATCTATCCCTTCATCGTCTCCAACCCCGGCGAAGCCGCACAGGCCAAGCGGCGCATCGCCGCCGTCACCCTTGGGCATCTGCCGCCGCCGCTGACCGGCGCCGGACTGGACGAGGATCAGCACAGGCTCGAACGCCTGGTCGACGAATATGCCCAGGCCGACGGGCTCGACCGCCGCCGCCGCGACCGCCTCGCAAAGCTGATCGTCGACACCGCGCAGAAGACCGGCCTCGCCTCCGAAGCCGGCGTCGCCAAAACCGATGCACCCGACGAGGCGCTGCGCCGCATCGACGCCTGGCTCTGCGACCTCAAGGATTTCGCCATCAAGGACGGGCTGCATATCTACGGCCGCGCCTCCAACGACGAGCCTGACGCCATGCGGCGTCAAAGCGCTGAAGCCGAGAAGACGGCATTGCTGGCAGCACTCGATGGCCGCCACGTCAAGGCCGGCCCGGCAGGGGCGCCGGCGCGCGGCCGCGCCGATGTATTGCCCACCGGTCGCAACCTGTTCACGTCGGACCCGCGCACCATGCCGACGCCGACCGCCTATGACCTCGGCAGGGCGGCGGCGGAGGAAGTGGTGCGTGGCTATATGCAGTCGCATGGCGACTGGCCGCGTTCGCTGGTCATCGACCTCTGGGGCTCAGCCTCGCTGCGCACCGGCGGCGAGGAGATTGCACAAGGCCTGGCGCTGATGGGCTGCCGGCCGCAATGGGATGCCGCGACCGGCCGCATCAACGGCATCGAGGTGCTGCCGCCGGCAACCGTCGGCCGACCACGCGTCGACGTCACCTGGCGCATTTCCGGCCTGTTCCGAGACATGTTCCCAACCCAAATCGCACTGATCGATGCCGCGGCCAACGCCGTTGCCGCCCGCGACGAGGAGGATTCGGAAAACCCGCTGGCGGCCAAGACCCGCGCGGATGGCAAGATCAGCCCGCGCATCTTCGGCACTTCGCCCGGCACTTACGGCGCCGGCGTCGAGGACTTGCTGTCGAGCGGCGACTGGGCGGCGCGCGAAGAGATCGGCCGCGCCTATCTCGACGCCACCTCGCATGCCTATGGCGGCGCTGGGGGCGAAGGCGTCTCGGCACCCGGCGCCTTCGAGGGTCGCATCGCCGAAGCCGATCTTCTCGTCCACACCGGCGACGACCCTGGCCGCGATATCCTCGAAGGCTCCGCCGACGTCGCCTTCATCGGCGGATTTTCGGCAGCGCTTGCGGCGCTTGGCAGGAATGCCGACGTCATCGTGCTCGACACCACCGATCCGCAAAAGCCGAAGCCGCGTTCGCTCAGTGAGGCGGTGGCCCGCGTCGTGCGGGCCCGCGCCGTCAATCCACGCTTCGTCTCAGGCCAGATGCGCCACGGCCCGCGCGGCGCCTCMGAATTCGCCGAAACCGTTGACCGGCTGGTCGGCTTTGCCGAAACCACCCTCGCGATATCAGGCACGCTGATCGAGGCGGTGCATGACGCCTATCTCGGCGATCCCCTGGTGCGCGCCTTCATCCTGCGCGAGAACCCTGCCGCCGCCAAAGTCATCGCCGAACGCTTCCTGTCGGCCCGGCGGCGCGGGCTCTGGCATCCCTTGCGCAATTCTATCGACGACGACCTCGCCGCCCTGATTGCCGAGGCTGAAGCGCTTGGGGTTGCGGCATGAACGCCTTCTCGCGTCGCGGCGCCTGTCCGGCTCTGGCAGCCCCCATGCAGACCGGCGATGGTCTGCTGGTGCGGCTCAACCCCGTTGCTGGAGGCCCATCTTCTGGAGGATTGTCGCCAAAGCTTTTGATCGCACTCGCCGAATCGGCCCTGCGGCACGGCAACGGCATCATGGAAGTCACCGCGCGCGGCAGCCTGCAGATACGCGGCCTGACATCGGAAAGCGCGCCGCTGCTGGCGACCGAGGTCGATGCGCTTGATATCGCGGTGCGCACCGGCGTGCCGGTCGAGACCGGGCCGCTGGCCGGCATCGATCCGCAGGAGGTTCCCGATCCCCAGCCGTTGGCTGAACGGATCAGGACAGCGGTCGAAGAAGCCGGGCTCACGCAACGGCTCGGCCCGAAGGTTTCAGTCGTTGTCGACGGCGGCGGGCAGCTTCGACTGGATTCGGTGACGGCCGATGTGCGGCTTGCCGCGACGCGCACTGATGCGGGAGTTCGGTGGCTGGTGTCTGTCGCGGGTGATGGGCGGAATGCAAGGCCGCTGGCCACGGTGGAAGACGATGCTGCATGCGATATTGCCGTTGCCGTGCTCAGGATGATTGCCGAGAAGGGCCGCGAAGCCCATGCGAGGGATTTGACCGAGAGGCAGCTAGCTTCTCTTGCAAGTTGGCACTCCGTCCCACCCCCCTCTGTCCTGCCGGACATCTCCCCCGCAAGGGGGGAGATTGCGCTCTCATCTCCGCTTTCGCTAGTCGTAGGCGTTGCAGCAATCACTCAGCGTCCAAAAGGAGAGCCGGCAGCAGAACTGCCGATCTCCCCCCTTGCGGGGGAGATGTCCGGCAGGACAGAGGGGGGTGGGCAGGATCGCTATCCTGCGCCATCGACTCGCTCTCCCATCGGAACTTTCGACCTCGCCGCCTCTGGCGTCGCCCTCGGCATCGCCCTCCCCTATGGCAGCATGCCGGCGGACAAGATCATCAGCCTCGCCCAAGGCGCCCTCGCCCTCGGCACGTCGGAAATCCGCCTCGCCCCCGGCCGCGCGCTGCTCTTCCTCGGCCAGCCGACAGCCGCCAACCGGCCCCTTCAGGACACCGCAACCACCCTCGGATTCGTCACGGACGCCGCCGATCCGCGCACACGCATCGCCGCTTGCCCCGGTACACCGGCCTGCGCTTCCGGCCGGATCGCCACGCGCGACATTGCCGAGACGATTGCCGCTGAAAATGCCGACATCCTCGACTTCACCTTGCACATTTCCGGCTGCGCCAAGGGCTGCGCCCATCCGGGCAAAGCTGCACTTACCCTGGTCGGCGGCGAAAACGGAGCCGGACTTGTCGTGAACGCGACGGCAAAGGGCCTTCCTGCCAGCTACAGGCCGGGCTATGACGCCGCGCGCGGCATCAGCCGCGTCGCGGCAGCAATCCGCAGCGCACGACTTCCCGGCGAAACCGCCGCCGCTTGCCTGACAAGGCTTGGCGCGGCCGGCATCGCCGAGGCTTACCGACAGGAATGAGCATGGCCGCCTACGACTACATCCACGACGGCACGGCGATCTACGAGCGCTCCTTCGCCATCATTCGCGCCGAGGCCGACCTGTCGCGCTTCTCCGAAGCAGAGGCCGATGTCGCGATCCGCATGATCCATGCCTGCGGTCAGGTCGAAGCTGCCAGCCATTTTGTCTTTTCGACGGATTTCGTTGCCGCCGCGCGCACGGCACTTTCGGCTGGGGCGCCAATCTTCTGCGACGCCGAGATGGTTTCGCATGGGGTCACCCGCGCCAGGCTGCCGACCGGCAACGAGGTGATCTGCACCTTGCGCGACCCGCGCACACACGAAATCGCCAGGGAGATCGGCAACACCCGTTCCGCGGCCGCCATCGACCTGTGGGGAGAGCGCATGGCCGGTTCGGTGGTCGCCATCGGCAATGCGCCGACCGCGCTCTTCTATTTGCTGGAAAAACTGCGCGACGGTGCGCCGAAGCCGGCGGCGATCATCGGCATGCCGGTCGGCTTCGTCGGCGCGGCCGAATCCAAGGATGCGTTGGCCGAGAATTCCTATGGCGTGCCCTATGCCATCGTGCGCGGCCGGCTTGGCGGCAGCGCCATGACTGCCGCCGCACTCAACGCCCTGGCGAGGCCTGGCCTGTGAACGCGCTCCCCAAAGGCCGTCTCGTCGGTGTCGGCACCGGTCCCGGCGACCCCGAACTGTTGACGCTGAAGGCCGCTCGGGCCTTGGCCGAGGCCGATGTCGTGGCGTATTTCGCCAAGCGCGGCAACAACAGCAACGCGCGCGCCATCGTCGAAGCCCAATTCCGCCCGGGCATGACGGAACTGCCGCTGCTCTATCCCGTCACCACCGAAATCGACAAGGATCACGACGACTACCGTTCGCAGATCGCCGGTTTCTACGAGGAGTCAGCCGAGAAGGTCGCCGAACACCTTGAAGCAGGCAGGATGGTTGCCGTGCTGTCCGAGGGCGACCCACTGTTCTACGGCTCCTACATGCACCTGCATGTGCGGCTCGCCCATCGCTTCCCGACCGAGGTCATTCCCGGCGTCACCGCCATGTCCGGCTGCTGGTCGGCGACCGGTTTGCCAATCGTCCAGGGCGACGATGTGCTGACGGTGTTGCCGGGCACGATGAACGAGTTCGAACTCACCCGGCGGCTGGCCGACACCGACGCCGCCGTCATCATGAAGGTCGGCCGCAACCTGCCCAAGATCAGGCGAGCGCTGGAGGCAACCGGCAAGCTGGCGCGCGCCGTCTATGTCGAGCGCGGCACCATGGCCGGCAGCGTCTCGATGCGACTTGCCGACAAGCAGGACGACAAGGCGCCTTATTTTGCCATCGTGCTGGTCGCCGGCTGGTCCGGCCGGCCCGGCGCCTTGGGAGCGCAGGCATGAGCGGCCGTATCACCGTCATCGGGCTCGGGCCCGGCAATGCCAATCAGGTGACGCCTGAGGCCAGCCACGCGGTGGCGCAGGCAGCGTTCTTCTATGGCTATAAGCCCTATCTCGACCGGCTCGAATTGCGCCCGGACCAGACTCGCGTTACCTCCGACAACCGCGAGGAACTCGCCCGCTCCAAGGACGCCTTGACCAAAGCCGCGGAAGGCCATGACGTCGCCGTCGTTTCCGGTGGCGACCCCGGCGTCTTCGCCATGGCGGCTGCAGTCTGCGAGGCGATTGAGGCCGGCCCGGCTGAATGGCGTGCGGTCGATGTCAATGTGGTGCCCGGCATCACCGCCATGCTCGCGGTTGCCGCCCGCATCGGTGCCCCGCTCGGCCATGATTTCTGCGCCATTTCGCTGTCCGACAATCTGAAACCCTGGGAACTGATCGAGCTGCGCCTGCTGGCGGCGGCCGGCGCCGGCTTCGTCATCGCGCTCTACAATCCGATCAGCAAGGCGCGCCCCTGGCAACTCGGCCGCGCCTTCGAATGCCTGACCGCCATCCTGCCCGGCACCACGCCGGTGATTTTCGGCCGTGCCGCCGGCCGTCCGGACGAGCGCATCGACGTGTTCCTACTGGCCGATGTCGACGCACAAAAAGCCGATATGGCGACCTGCATCATCATCGGCTCGCCAGAAACCAGGATCATCAAGCGCAACGACAGACCTGCGCTGGTCTACACGCCGCGCTCGTCCACAGGTCAGAGAAGATGATCGGCCCCGAACTGGTTGACAATGGCGGCCAGCGCTTCGACGGTTTCAGCCGAAGGAACATCCGGCAAGGCCGGCCTGCGGACCATGACCACCTCGATGCCAAGTGCTCGCGCCGCGGCGATCTTTCCATAGGTCGCCTCGCCGCCGCTGTTCTTGGACACTACGATGTCGATGCGATGCTCTTCGAGCAGCGTACGTTCTTCCGCCTCGCGGAACGGCCCCCGGGCCAAAAGATAGTGAGCATCGGGAACGGCCAGCTTCGGCTCGACCGCATCGACGCTGCGGATGAGATAGTGATGCTGGGGCGCTGCTTCGAAAGCGGCAACCTCTTGCCGGCCCAGCGCCAGAAAGGCGCGACGAGGCGCGGGACCCAGCGCTTGCACGGCATCGCTGACGATATCGACCTGCGTCCAGAGGTCGCCTGCGACAGGCTCCCAGCCCGGCCGCCTCAGGGCCAAAATAGGCACGCCGGCCACGTGCGCGGCTTGCGCGGCATTGGCCGAGATTCGCGCTGCGTAGGGATGGGTGGCGTCGATCAGAAGGTCGGTGCGAGTGTCCCGCAGATAGGCAGCCAGCCCATCGGCGCCGCCAAACCCTCCGGTTCGCACCGGCACCCCTTGCGCAACCGGGCTTTCGGTGCGGCCGGCCAGCGACAGCGTGACCGAGGCGCGCGCCGTCAGTTTTCCGGCCAGCTGCCGGGCTTCCGTGGTTCCGCCGAGGATCAGAATGCGGTGGGTCATCATGCCTGCTGAAGGACCGCGCGGCGCCAAGCTCAACTCAAGATGGCTTACAGTCGTCGGCATCGGCGAGGACGGTTTAACGGGTCTCGGCGACGAGGCCAAGCGGCTGATCGCCAAGGCGGAGATTATCTTCGGTGGGAAGCGGCACCTCGCCCTTGTCGCCTCCTTCGCCAAGGGCGAGGCGCGCCCATGGCCGGTTCCTTTCGATGCCGAGATGGCTGATGTGCTGGCGCTTGCCGGCAGAAACGTCTGTGTGCTCGCCTCCGGCGATCCGTTCTTCCATGGGGTTGGCGCCACTCTCGCCCGCAAGGTGAAGGCGCGGGAGATGCATGTCATCCCGGCACCATCGGCCGTTTCGCTGGCAGCGGCCCGCCTTGGCTGGCCGCTGCCGGATATCGACACCGTGTCGCTGCATGGCCGGCCGCTCGACCTGATCCGGCCGCTGCTGCAGCCGAAAGCGCGCATCTTGGCGCTGACGTCGGACGCCGCAGCGCCTGCTGCAATCGCGCGCCTGATGACCGAACTCGACTTCGGCGCATCACGGCTGACGGTTCTTGAGGCGCTAGGCGGTCCGAACGAAAACCTGCGCTCGGCTCGCGCCGATGCCTTCGACCTCGAAAACATCAATCCGCTCAATGTTTTGGCGATCGACGTTGAATCGGGTCCTGATGCGCGCGTCCTGCCGCTCACGGTTGGCCTTGCCGATCATCTGTTCGACCATGACGGCCAGATCACCAAGCGCGAAATCCGCGCCATCACCCTGTCGGCGCTGGCGCCACGTCGCGGCGAGTTGCTGTGGGACATCGGCGCCGGCTCCGGCTCCATCGGCATCGAATGGATGCTCGCCCATCCCTCGATGCGCGCCATCGCCATCGAGGCGGACCCGATCCGAGCCGCCCGCATTGGCCGCAACGCTGCTGCTTGTGGCGTTCCCGGCCTGATCGTGATGGAGGGCAGTGCACCCAAGGCGCTCGCCAGGTTGGACACGCCGGACGCGATTTTCATCGGCGGCGGCGGCAGCGATACCGGCGTGTTGAACGCTGCCATCAAGGCCCTGCGCGCCGGCGGCCGTCTCGTCGCCAACGCGGTGACACTGGAGATGGAAACCCTGCTTCTCGCGCGCCACGTCTCGCTCGGCGGCGACCTTACCCGCATAAACATATCCCGCGCGTCGCCGGTGGGCTCGATGCAGGCGTGGCGGCCTGCCATGCCGGTCACCCAATGGAATTGGGTGAAGCCATGATGGTCGCAGGCATCGGCAGCCGAAAAGGCGTGACAGTCGAAGACGTACTCGCGGCGATAGAAACCGCGCTGGAAACGCACGGGCTGACGATGACAGCGTTGTCTGCCTTGGCGACAGCTCCCCTGAAGCAGGACGAAAAGGCCATTTTCGCCGCCGGACATCAGCTCGATCTTCCGATCATCATCGCCAACGAGGCCGCGATCGAGGCAGCCTCGTCGGCCACGCTCAGCCAATCCGTTCTCTCACAGGATCTGGCCGGCACGCCATCGGTTTCCGAAGCATCCGCGCTTGCCGTCGCCGGCAGGGGCGCGAGGCTGCTTGGAGCCCGTACAGTGCACGGCCCCGTGACCTGCGCCATCGCCATCAGCGGAGACGCGCCATGACCGYGCATTTCATCGGTGCCGGTCCAGGCGCCGCCGATCTCATCACGCTGCGTGGCGCCAGGTTGCTGGCAAGCTGCCCTGTCTGCCTGCATGCCGGTTCGATCGTCGCGCCCGAATTGCTGCAGCACTGTGCGCCTGGGACAAAACTGATCGACACCGCGCCGATGTCGCTCGACGAGATCGAGGCCGCGTATCTGGAGGCCCACAAGGCCGGCCATGATGTCGCCCGTCTGCATTCCGGCGACCTGTCGGTGTGGAGCGCGGTTGCCGAGCAGATCCGGCGGCTGGAAAAGCACGGTATTCCCTACACGCTGACGCCGGGCGTCCCCTCCTTCGCCGCCGCGGCCGCAGCACTTCGCCGCGAGCTGACCATCCCCGAAGTCGCGCAAAGCCTGGTGCTGACCCGCATCTCCGGCCGCGCCTCAAAGATGCCGCCTGGAGAAACGCTGGCTGGTTTCGGCCGCACCGGCGCCACGCTCGCCATTCACCTTGCCATCCACGCCATCGACCGCGTCGTCGCCGAGCTGACGCCGTACTATGGTGGGGATTGCCCGGTGGCGATCGTCTTCCGCGCCTCCTGGCCGGACGAGCGCGTGCTGACTGGCACGCTGGAAACAATCGAGGCACAACTCGCTGCCGATCCGATGGAGCGCACGGCGATCATCTTCGTCGGCCGTTCGCTGGCGGCGGAAGGCTTTGGCGAGAGTTCATTGTACGACGCCCACTACCAGCGGCGTTTTCGCGGACGGGACGGATTGTGAGCGCCAGCACCAGGAACAAGGGCGAGAACGCCACGCTCGAGCAGGCATTGTCCCGGCTGAATTTCAAGCCGCGCCGGCTAGAGCCCGGCCATGTCTGGCTGGCCGGCGCCGGCCCCGGCGACCCCGGCTGCCTGACCCTGGAAGTGCTGGCGGCCTTGGCCGAGGCGGATGCATTGGTCTACGACGCGCTGGTCTCCTCCGATGTCGTCGCCGTTGCCGCAAACGCCGAGCTTTTCTTCGCCGGCAAGCGCGGCGGGAAACCGTCGATGAAGCAGGACGACATCACCGCCCTGTTGGTCCGGCTGGCGCGCGAAGGTCGCCGCGTCGTCAGGCTGAAGGGCGGCGATCCCTATATTTTCGGTCGTGGCGGTGAAGAAGCCTTGGCGCTGGCGCGGGAGCATATCCCGTTCCGCGTGCTGCCCGGCCTGACATCGGGGCTGAGCGCGCTGGCCGCGACCGGCATCCCCGCCACCATGCGCGGCATCAACAAGGCGGTGATCCTGGCCACCGGCCACGCCGCCGGTTCCGATGACGATATCGACTGGAGCGCAATCGCCCGCACCGGCCAGCCGGTCGTGGTCTATATGGGCATGGCCAATCTGCCCCTCATCGCCGCCGCACTGCTCGACGGTGGGCTGGCGCCGTCGACGCCGGCGGCAGTCATCGTTGCCGCGACGACGCCGCAGGAACAGACCGTCGTCGCCACGCTCGCCACCATTGCCGAGGAAGCCGCCGCCGCTGGGCTGACCTCGCCGGCGCTGATCGTCGTTGGCGGCATCGTTGCCATGCGCGCGGCACTGGCGGGCAACCCGTGAGCGCCCGCGCCATCATCATCGGGGCACCGCGCTCCGGCTCGGGCAAGACCAGCGTCACCATCGGCATCCTGCGCGCGCTCACCCGGCGGGGCTTGAAAGTGCGCGGCGCCAAGTCCGGCCCCGACTATATCGATCCCGGCTTCCACACCGCAGCCACCGGTCTGTCCGGCGTCAATCTCGACAGCTGGGCGATGCCGCCATCGCTGCTCAACGCACTGGCCGCGCAAGCGGCTGACGACACCGACTTCGTCATCCTCGAAAGCGCCATGGGGCTGTTCGACGGCATTCCGGCGGCTCCCGGCCGCACCGGCTCCGCCGCCGACCTAGCCCGGCTCTATGGCCTGCCGGTGCTGCTGGTGCTCGACGTTTCCGGCCAGTCGACCACGGCGGCCGCTGTCGCCAAGGGGTTTGCCACTTACGATCCCGATGTGCGCATGGCCGGAATCGTGCTCAACCGGCTGGGCAGCGAGCGCCACCGACGTCTCTCCGGCGACGCCATCGAGGCAATCGGCCTGCCCGTTGTCGGCGCCATCCTGCGCGACCCGACGCTGAACCTGCCCGAGCGCCATCTCGGCCTCGTCCAGGCCGGCGAATATGACGACCTGATGGCGCATCTCGACCGGCTGGCCGACATGGCCGAGAAGTCGCTCGATCTCGATGCCATCATGGCCTTGGCGACACCCCTCACCCCGGCGCCCGGCGGCTTCGATGACGCGCTATCGCCGCCCGGCCAGCGCATTGCGCTGGCTGAAGATGCCGCTTGCACCTTCCTCTATCCGCATGTGGCGGCCTGTTGGCGCAAGGCCGGCGCTGAGATCGTCCCGTTCTCGCCGCTCGCCGACGAGGCCCCGGACGAAGGCTGCGATGTCTGCTGGCTGCCCGGCGGCTATCCCGAGCTCCATGCCGGTAAGCTCGCCGCAGCGACAAATTTCCGCGCCGGAATGACAAGATTCGCCGCGACGAAGCCCATCCATGGCGAGTGCGGTGGCTTCATGGTGCTGGGCGAAGCCCTGGAGGACGCGTCGGGCGAAAAGCATGGAATGCTCGGCTTGCTCGGCCATTCCACCAGCTTTGCCAAACGCAAGATGAATCTCGGTTACCGCGAGGCGCGGCTGCGCGCCGATTGTCCGCTGGGCGCGCAAGGCGCGCTGATCCGCGGCCACGAATTCCACTACGCGCAGATGATCGCGACCGGCAATGACGAGCCGCTGGCCGACCTCGCCGACGGCCAGGGCAACCCCATTGGCGCCTCGGGTTACAGGCGCGGCCATGTCAGCGGCACCTTCTTCCACGCCATTGCGAGGGGCTAGAGCATGATCCCGAAAAATGGCAGCCGGTTTTGGGAAGAAATTCGACTCAAATTCCAGAACTTCAGCCGTTCGCCCCGGCAAATCCCCAGCGATATCGCGCTTTGCCTGGTCTTCTTCACCCGGCTGCCGCTGCCCGTCTTCGACTTTCGTGGCCGCAGCCTTGCATCCGCGATCTGGGCCGCCCCGGTCGCCGGCCTTGTCGTCGGCCTGATCGGCGCCATCGTCTTTGCCACGGCGGAACGGTTTGGCCTCGCCATGGGGCCGTCGGCAGCGCTTGCCCTTGTGGCAACCCTGCTCACCACCGGCTGCCTGCATGAGGATGGGCTCTCCGACGTCGCCGATGGCTTTGGCGGCGGCAAATCGCGCGGCCGCAAACTCGACATCATGCGCGACAGCCGCATCGGCGCCTACGGCGCCGCAGCACTCGCTCTGTCACTGCTGATCCGCTGGAGCGCACTGCAGGAATTCGTCGAACCCACGCAGGCCCTCTTCGCACTCGTGGCTGCACATGCCGCCTCGCGCGGCGTGCTGGGCGTCTTCATGCACCTTTTGCCCCCGGCCCGATCCGATGGTCTCTCGGCCGATTCCGGCACGGTTTCGTTTGAAACCGCCATCGCCGGTGCCGTGCTCGGCGCGGTACCGCTGCTTTTGCTCGGGCTCGGCGGCGCCATTGTCGCGCTCGTCTTGCTTGGCCTGCTGTTTGCCGCCTTCCGCGCCCTTTGCCTCAACCAGATCGATGGCCAGACCGGCGACACGATCGGCGCTTTGCAGCAGCTGAGTGAAATCGCCGTGCTGCTCGTCGCTTCTGTAGCTCTCTCCTGATACCCCCTTGGCCTGATTCCCTTTTGGAGACTTTGCCCCCATGCCCTTCAAATCGCTCGATGAACTGCGCGCCGCTTGCGTCGATCTACCCGCCGGCAGCGATGCCGCCGCAAATGCGGTCGCCCGCCGCCAGGACACGCTGACCAAGCCGCAAGGCAGCCTCGGCCGGCTCGAGACCATCGCCTCGTGGCTGGCACGCTGGCAAGGCCGCGATATGCCAAAACTCGACCGGGTGAAGGTCTTTGTCTTCGCTGGCAACCACGGCGTTACAGCACAAGGCGTCTCGGCCTATCCTTCCGAAGTCACGGTGCAGATGGTGGCGAATTTCGCCGGCGGCGGTGCCGCCATCAACCAGCTCGCCCGCATCGCCGGCGCCGAACTCGACGTCATTCCGCTCGATCTCGACCATCCCACGGGCGATTTTACACAAGGGGCGGCGATGGACGACAAGGCGTTTCTCGCAGCCGTGTCAGCTGGCTATGACGCGGTGACGAAGGACCTTGATCTGGTCTGCTTCGGCGAAATGGGCATCGGCAACACCACGCCGGCAGCCGCCATTTCGGCAGCGCTGTTCGGGGGCGGCGCTGAAAAATGGACAGGCCGCGGCACCGGCGTCGACGACGCTGGCCTCAAGCGCAAGGTGGTCGCCATCGAGGCCGGCCTGAAGCGCCATGCCGCCGCCCTTGCCGATCCGCTGGGGGTTGCCGCTGCACTCGGCGGGCGCGAACTCRCCGCCATCTTCGGTGCCACGCTCGCCGCCCGCCATCTGGGCATACCCGTGCTGCTCGATGGCTTCGTCTGCACCGCCGCCGCCGCCCCACTGGCAAGGCTGCACCCGGCAGGTCTCGCCCATACGATCGCAGCACACGTCTCGGCCGAATCGGGCCATCGCGGCCTGCTCGAAGCGCTCGGCCTGCCGCCGCTGCTCGATCTCGGCATGCGGCTTGGCGAAGGCTCCGGCGCCTGCCTCGCCGTCAACATCGTCCGCTCGGCGCTGGAGTGCCATGCCCGCATGGCAAGTTTTGCCGAGGCTGGGGTGTCGGAGAAGTAAACGCCGAGTTCCCGCTTAGATCGGACAAGCCACAGTCATCACAGCAAGGGCGGTATCTTTCAATTGTAACGATTCTCGAATAGGTCTGGTGGATGAAAAAGCTTCATCCTGCTGCCGCTGCTGTGACTATCGCCGTGCTGCTTGCAGTTGTGCTTCGGCGTAATGGATATTCAAGTTACGGCCCGATCGACACTGCGATTCTGGCGGTTTTCCTGGTTTTCTTCTGGTGGCTCATCAGTGATTTTTCGGGCCGCAAGGCCAGCATTGATGCCGATGGCCATCAAAGTTCGGACAACGGCATCGCATTTCGGCTCGGCAGGTTTCTGAACCGCATTTTTCGGCGCGGCAATCGCAGCCTTTGATGCCCCGTTGAGGGTGCCGCCGGTCAAATCGCCATGAAGGCCAGGTTCACAACCAGTCTTGGGAAGACCGCACCATAACCGGCGCATGCCCGAGACGCGTCAACGCGTCTCGCTTTCAGGTCTTTTCCACCAAGTCTTTGAAGAATTTGGTGGGTGCGCACAGGATTGAACTGTGGACCCGCTGATTAAGAGTCAGCTGCTCTACCAACTGAGCTACGCACCCACTCGGCCGGCGAAAACCGGCGTTGGCGGGCATATAGCCGCCACCATCGGTCCTGTCCAGCCCTGCCGGAATCATTTCCCGACAAATCGACCGAGCCCGTCTACGGTTAGACGAACAGTCTGCCTTCCGCCACCTTGACCGCGTTGCCACCGATACGCGCCGAGGCCAGTTTTCCGCCTTGCACGGTCAGTTCGAGGCGGATGCGCGACGGCCGGTGCATCTCCAGCCCCTGCTCGATCCACAGTTGCGAAACACCGTCGGTCGGCGCGTCGAAATGCATGATGGCGCCGGCGAAGGCGGCCGCCGCCGAGCCGGTCGCCGGATCCTCATAGGACGGCGTGCCCGGCACGATCATGCGGACATGGAACGCGCTTTCGTGGTTCACCGTCTCGCGGCAATAGACATAGGGGCTGGCAAAGGCCCACTCGCTCTTGCGCGGCGCCAGTTCCGACCACGCCTGGTTGTCCAGCCGGATTCGGCCCGCCGCTTCGAGATTGGCAACCGGGATGGTCACATAGGGCACGCCCGCCGACCAGAACGAGACGCGGTGATTCTCGAAGCCGATCTCATGCGGCGCCAGCCCAAGGGCCGCGCCGATCGCCTCCGGATCGGCTTCGAGCTTCAGCGGCTCCGGCAGCTTCGCCAGATCGAATTCGGCGAAGGTGTCGCCATCATGCTTGCTGACGGCGCAACGCACGGGACCGATGTTCTCTTCCAGCACGAAGATGCCARCGCCGCCATCTCCCGCCAGTTCGGCCAGCGCGATCGCCGAACCCACTGTCGGATGGCCGGCGAACGGCATTTCATAGTCGGGGGTGAAGATCCGGATGCGGTTTTTGTGCTTGGGATTGYCCGGCGGCAGCACGAAGACCGTTTCGGACAGGTTGAACTCGCGCGCGATGGCCTGCATCGCGGCCGTGTCCAGACCTTTGCAATCCAACACCACGGCCAGCGGGTTGCCGGCCAGTCGCTCGGTCGTAAACACGTCGTAAAGTAAGTAATTCCGGGTTTGCATGCCTGCCTCAATCCCAACATGGGCGAAATTTAATTTGATATTTGAACCAGTAACCCTGATCTGTGCACAGATAGGGACATTGCGCATCATAGGGGTCCAACGTGGACCAGATTGTCAACCTGCCAAAGACGGAATCGGATTCCGCCATCGAGACGGCGCTCGGGCTCGACAGGCAAGGTCTGCGCAAGACGCGTCGGCGTGGCTGGCTCTATGCGCTGCTGACACTGATCGTGCTTGCTGCGGGGCTTGGCCTTTATCAGTGGTATGCCGGCTCGCCGGCCAAGATCGACTACACCACCGTGCCGGCCGCCAAGGCCGATCTCACCGTCGCGGTGTCGGCGACCGGCACGCTGCAGCCGCTCACCCAGGTAGACATTTCCAGCCAGTTGTCCGGCATCATCCGTTCGGTGTCCGTCGAGGAAAACCAGCAGGTCAAGAAGGGCGATGTGCTGGCCGCCCTCGACACCGCCAAGCTGCAGGTCCAGATCGAGCGGGCGCAGGCGTCCGCCAAGGGTGCGGCCGCCAATGTCGAGGACGCCACGGTGACGCTCGCCGAGAATGAGAAGGCGCTTGTCCGCGCGGCCTCGCTGACCAATCGTGGCATGGCGACCGACCAGTCGCTCGAGGCGGCGACCGCGACGCGCGACCGCTCCAAGGCGGCGCTCGACAGCGCTGAGGCCAATCTCGCCATCGCCAATGCCGATCTGAAATCACAGCAGACCGACCTCGCCAACAGCACTATCTATGCGCCGATCGACGGCATCGTGCTGACGCGCTCGGTCGACCCCGGCCAGACGGTCGCCTCCTCGCTGCAGGCGCCGGTGCTGTTCATCATCGCCGCCGATCTCAGAAACATGGAGCTGGTGGCGGCGGTCGACGAGGCCGACATCGGCGCGGTCAAGACCGGCCAGCATGCCCGTTTCACCGTCGATGCCTTCCCGGACCGGCCGTTCGACGCCGAGATACGCGACATTTCCTATGCCTCGGTCACCACCGACGGCGTCGTCACCTACAATGCGCGGCTTGAGGTCGACAACAACGAGCTGTTGCTGCGGCCCGGCATGACCGCAACCGTTTCGGTCGTCACACGGCAGGCCAAGGACGTGCTCACCGTACCCGCCACCGCCTTCCGTTATCGCCCAGCCCAGCAGGCGGCCCGTGGCTGGAGCCTCACGGACCTGTTCACCGGCCGCATGGGTCGCCCCGGCGGCAACCGCCAGCGCCAGGCCGCGACGACGCCCACCGACGGCTCGCGCACGCTCTATGTGCTGGAGAATGGGCGGCCGCATCCGGTCAACGTCAAGATCGGCTCAACCGATGGCGAGCTGACCGAGATCACCTCGGGCCTGAAGGAAGGCGCTGAGGTCATCACCGCATCGCAGCAGCGGAGCTGAGGCCGTGGCTGCCGGTGCTGCCCTCATCACCTTCGACAAGGTCTGGAAGACCTACGGCCAGGGCGAAGCCAAGGTCCATGCGCTGGCCGGCGTCGATCTTGCCATCCGGCGCGGCGAATTCGTCGCCATCATGGGCCCATCCGGCTCCGGCAAGTCGACGGCGATGAACATCATCGGCTGCCTAGACACGCCGACGGCCGGCACCTATTCCTTCATGGGCATCGACGCCGGCCGGCTCGACCGCAACCGCCGCGCCATGCTGCGCAACCTCTATGTCGGCTTCGTCTTCCAGGGCTACAATCTCTTGGCCCGCACCACGGCAGCTGAAAATGTCGAACTACCGCTGATCTATCGCGGCGTTGCCGCTCACGAGCGCCGCGATCTTGCCATGCAGGCGCTGTCCCAGGTCGGCCTTGTCGGCCGCGAGCACCACACGCCTGCCGAACTGTCCGGYGGCCAGCAGCAGCGCGTGGCGATCGCGCGCGCCATCGTCACAAGGCCCACGCTGCTCGTCGCCGACGAGCCGACCGGCAATCTCGACACCGCGCGCACGCACGAGATCATGGAGTTGCTGACGCAGCTCAACACCGAACTTGGCCTGACCATCGCCATGGTCACGCATGAGGCCGACGTCGCCGGCTATGCCGAGCGCACCATTCGCTTCCTCGACGGCCACGTCGCTTCCGATTCCATGAAGCTGGAGACGGCGTAACCATGATCTGGGAAACTGTCCGCCTCTCCTTGCGCTCGATCCGCCGCAACGTGCTGCGTTCGTTCCTGACATTGCTCGGCATCGTCATTGGCGTTGCCGCCGTCATTGCCATGCTCACCATCGGCTCCGGCACCACGCAAAAGGTCAAGGCCGACATCTCCAAGCTCGGCAGCAACCTGCTGGTCGTCCGCTCCGGCCGCCCGGCCGGGCCAGGCGGTCCGGGCGGGCTCGACCAGGTGGTCCGTCCGCTGGCCGAAAAGGACCTCGCGGCACTGGTCGCGCATCTAACCGGCGCGCGCGCCATTTCGCCGGCCTCGCAAAAGCAGGTCCGCGTCATCTTCGGCACCGAAAGCCTGACCTCGGGCGTCACCGGCACCGACAGCGCATATCTCGATGCGCGCGACTGGAAGCTGGTTTCCGGCCGTCCGTTCAGCGATTCCGAAACCCGCTCCGGCACCGGCGTCTGCCTGATCGGCGAGACGGTGCGCCAGCAATTCTTCGGCGCCGGTGACCCGGAAGGTGAGTTCATCCGCGTCAACCGCACCTCCTGCAAGATCATCGGGCTGCTCGAGCCCAAGGGCTATACCGGCTTCGGCCAGGACCAGGACAATGTGGTGCTGATGCCGCTGCATGCCTATCAGCGCCGCATCGCCGGCAACCGCGACATCGACAACATCTACATCGCCGCCGACGACACGACGCCGACCAGCGAGTTGCAGCCGCGCGTCGAGGACATTTTGCGCGATATCAGGCGTGTCACCCCCGACCGCGAGAGCGATTTCGCCATCCGCGACATGACCCAGATCGCCGACGCCATGGCCAGCGCCACCACCACCATGACCGGCATGCTGGGCGCGGTTGCCGGCGTCAGCCTGCTGGTCGGCGGCATCGGCATCATGAACATCATGCTGGTCTCGGTCACCGAGCGGACGCGCGAGATCGGCATCCGGCTCGCCATCGGCGCCCATGAAAAGCACATCCTCATCCAGTTCCTGGTCGAGGCGACGGTGCTGTCGCTGCTCGGCGGCATCATCGGCATCCTGATCGGCCTGGCGCTGGCCGGCCTCGCCTCGGTGGCGCTGACCATTCCCTTCGCGCCAAGCCCGGCGGTCATCCTGCTCGCCGTCGGTTTTTCGGCGCTGATCGGCATGGTGTTCGGCTTCTTTCCGGCGCTGCGCGGCGCCAGGCTCGATCCGATCGACGCGCTGCGGCACGAGTAGGCCCAGGCCAGCTCCCCACGGCGATCTCGCCGGGGGGCTGTTCCGTGTCGTGAATTCCCATGCGACCGACCGCGAGATCAAGGGCCTCATGACCCTCCCAAGTTCGCGCCCAGGGTGACGAGGAGCTCGTCCAGTTGCTCGAACTGCTCGCCCATCGCATCCGCCGCCCCGGTCCCGGCAGCGTCGAGAGCTTCCTTCGAGGGATAGAGTTCGTGCAGGACCAGCAGCGTCTTGCCACCCTTTTCCTCGAAGGTCACCGTGGTGACGGGTCCAACGTCACCACCTTCGTCATTGGTCCAGACGAGGCGCGAGTGCGGTGTCACTTCGATATACCTGCCGAAGAACTCGTCAGAGTTTGAGGCATCGTGGCCGAACACCAGACGGTAGGTGCCACCGGTACGAACATCCATCTCACAGGAACGCAGGAACATGCCCATCGACTTCGGCGCCCACCACTGCTTGAACAGTTCGGGCTTGGTCCACGCCTCGAACACGATGCGCGCCGGGCCGTTGACGGTTCGCGTAACGACCAGCTCTCGGTCGGACTTCCGTTCGACCGTCGTGCGGTTGTTCATGGGCTCACTCTCGCTTTTTTTGTCCATCGACTTTCTCCTTCCGTTTCAATTCCTCGACAACCTTGTCCAATTCGTCGAAGCGTGCGTCCCAGAGCTGGCGGTACCTCTCGATCCATGCCGCCTCTTCCTCCAGTCGGCGCAGGCCGAGCTTGCAGGTCCGCACGCGCCCGACCTTCTCGGTGATGACGAGCCCCGCCTGCTCCAAGACGCCGACATGCTTCTTCATGCCCGTGAGGGTCATGTGAAACTTCTCGGCAAGCTCCGTGATCGAAGCATCGGAACGTCCGAGCTGCTCCAGAACGCCGCGTCGGGTGGTGTCCGAGAGCGCGGCGAACGAGGCATCAAGATGGGGGCGAAAATAGTGAACCATGTGGTTCAGTATTTAGCAGACGCATTGGCGACATGCAACAGGGGTACCCGGCGCGCTGCGTGCTCGCCGCCATCGCTTCCAAATCGACCTCATTTCGATGCAGATTCGATCGACTCGGCGATCTCCAGGCCCTAAGGCAAGATATCTCTGGTCGGGGGCRAACAGCACATGAGCAAGAAGGCACGACTGATCCTGGCGATGGTCGTCATCGAAGCAGTCCTTGCAGGCATCTGGTGGTATCTCGCCCGCTTCGGCATGGCCGATCCCGATCGGGTTACCGCCGATTTCCAGACAGTGGTCGGACAGACCATGGGAATGGCGATGGGCGGCTTGCTGGGTCTTGGCTTTATCTTGTTCTTCGTCGCCGCCCGCAACGATCGCAAGGCGGCGCAGGACAAGACGCTTCGCTAGTCCACGCCCGCAAAATGCCACTCGACCAGCGGCTTCATATGCGCCGCCAATCCGTCCGGCAGGTCGGCGGCGTGGCGGATGATGACCGGCCCATCGATTTCCGGCTCGGTCTCGGTGGCGACGAAGGCTGAGATTCGCCGGGCAATTTCGTCGGCCGGAGCAGTCTCGCGATAGCGGCGGAAGATCACCGTACCGCTGGCCGTCGACAGGACGTGGTAGCGCTTGCCGCGTGACGCGTCCGACAGATCGAGACCGGTCTCCTCGCGCACCTCGCGGATCATGTTGAAATCGACGTCGACCTGGCCGTCGCGAAAGTCGATGGGCTCGAACGAGCCGGCGGCGAAATAGACGCGCCCGGCATTGACCGTGTGCGAGCCCATGCGGATCGCCACCAGCGCATTGTCGCCGGCCACCAGCACGGCATGGGCATAGGCATGTTCGGCGCCCGAATTCTCACGCCGCTTACGCCAAAGCATGAAGGTGGAGTAGTTGACCGCATGGCAGCGGCCGACAAGACGGTTGTCGCGATAGGTGAGTTGCGACAGCAGCACCACCGTGCCGTCGAACAGCGCCGGCTTGGCTGCCAGCTCGCGCTGCCAGTTCTCGACGATAGCCTCCGCATTGTCCAGTGCGAACGGGTGCGGGCTGGGATCGAGCCGGACGTCGACGGCATCGACCGGCAGGATGACATTGCGCGGCAGGTCGAAACTCATCGGCGTATCAGGTCATGTCCAAGGTGATCGCCACGGGACAATGATCGGATGCCTTCGGCCTGTCCCAGCCGGCGCGCGGAAACCGGTCGACCTCCTGGCCGGGCGGGAAAATCGTGCGCCAGGGCTGGCCGTTCCGGATGATGTCTGGAACGGCCGTCGCGTTGCTGGCGGCGAGCCCTTTCGACAACAGGATGTAGTCGAGCTGGCACAGATGCCGTTCTTCCGGTCCGCGCGTGTGGTAGAAACTCCAGCGGTTCATCTCCGGCCGCCGCTCGACGACGTTTTCGCAGAAGCCGCCTGCTGTCAGCACGTTGATGCAGGACTGGTTCTCGTTGACCACCTCGAAGCGGTGGCCGTCGATCGCGTCGCCGGCGATCTTCACGCGTTGCCGGTAATCATTCATGTCGCCGCAGATCGCCCATCGCTTGTCGGCGGCATGGTCCTTGCCAAAACGCTCCTCGATGATCCGGCGCACGGCTTGAGCCTCGGCGATGCGCACCGGCATCGTCGCTTCGCGTCCGTCTAGCCCGTTGCGGGGCGAGCCCATCGACTTGAAGTGCACCAGATAAAGCGTCAGCGGTACACCGCCCACGGTCACGTCGACTTCCAGGCAGTCGCGCCGGAAGATGCGCTCGTTGGCCTGGTTGCCGAGTGCCTCGAGTTCCGGCGTGTGCAGCCCGAACTGTTCGTAGGTGACGTAGGCATGGCTGGTCATGCGCACGAATTCGATCAACTGGCCCTGCGCGGTCTCGTTGCGCATCATCACGGCAACGTCGATGCCGCGCGAATCATTGCCCGAAGTGGTGTATTTCTGCCGGTAGCCCTGCCCCACCATCTTGAACAGATAGCCATATTCGAAGGCCTTCAGTGCCTCGATATTGTCGACCTCCTGCATGCAGATGATGTCGGCGCGGGTGGCCGCGATCGCCAGCGCCGTCAGCTGGCGCGTATCGTCGGACTGGGCGATGGCGCGCGCCTGCTCCAGCATCTTGTATTCCGCCTCGCTCTGGATATCGAACAGCGCCAGCGTGCGATCCTCGTTGAGCTGGTTGCGATAGCCGGAAAAATCGAACCTGTTCATCAGGTTCTCGACATTGAAGGTGGCGAGGCGCAGCGACATGTCATGACCTTTGCCCGCAAGCGCGGCGGAAAACAAGGTCGCAGGACCGCCAGCGGAGATCGATCGGTCCTGACGCCACTCGCGCCATGGTTGACGGAACCTTTCCGTTCATCCGCCGTTCAGATGCAAACATCCACAATAGGCCCCCTAAAATAGGCGTGGGGCCTGTGTCTCTTGGAGAGTGCAATGAACTCGCTCTTTTCTTCCACGGTCAAATCCGGGCTGATAGCCCTCGGTATCCTGTCCGGCGTCACGGCGCCGTCCGCCGCAGGGCCGATGATGCAGCCCGACGTGTCGATCCCCGCCAGCACTGCGGCGCCGATGGTGGTTCGCGAAGGCTGGGCGGGCGGCAACAATGGCGGCAATTGGAGATGGCGCCGGTCGGGCAATTGGAATGGCGGAAACGGACACTGGAACGGTGGCCACGGACACTGGAATGGCGGCGGCGGAAACTGGAACAATGGAGACAATTGGCGTTGGCGCCATGGTCGCCATCATTATCACGGCGGCGGCTACTACGATGACGGCGCGGCTGCCCTTCTAGGCCTTGGCCTTGGGCTCGGCATCGGCAGCATGTACAACAACTACAATTACTACGACGCGCCACCGCGCCGCTACTACCGCACGCGGGTTTCGAGCGCCCATGTCCAATGGTGCTATAACCGCTACCGGTCGTATCGCGCCTGGGACAACACGTTCCAGCCCTATGGCGGCCCGCGTCAGCAGTGCTACTCGCCCTATTGACGAGCTAGTCTGTAGCGGAGCCCTGACATGACAAACGGCGCCATGTGGCGCCGTTTTTCATTTTCAGCTCTTCGAACCCAAGGACTTCGAGCGCAAGGTTCAGTTCTTGGCCTTGTCGACCAGCTTGTTCTTGGAAATCCCCGCGTGCCCGCAGGGCGAAGCCCGAGGACACGCAAAGGCAAGAACGTGGATTTAACTTAGTTCTTGGCCTTGTCGACCAGCTTGTTCTTGGAAATCCACGGCATCATCGCGCGCAGCTTGGCGCCGACTTCCTCGATCTGGTGGCTGTCATTGTTGCGGCGAATGCCCTTGAAGCGCGACATGCCGGCGCGATATTCCTGCATCCATTCCGAGGTGAACTTGCCGGTCTGGATGTCCTTCAGGACGCGCTTCATCTCGGCCTTGGTCTCGGCGGTGATGATGCGCGGGCCGGAGACATATTCGCCCCATTCGGCGGTGTTCGAGATCGAATAGTTCATGTTGGCGATGCCGCCTTCATAGATCAGGTCGACGATCAACTTGACCTCGTGCAGGCACTCGAAATAGGCCATTTCCGGCGCATAACCGGCTTCCACCAGCGTCTCGAAGCCGGCGCGGATCAACTCGACCAGGCCGCCGCACAGCACGACCTGCTCGCCGAACAAGTCGGTCTCGCACTCCTCGCGGAAATTGGTCTCGATGATGCCCGAACGGCCGCCGCCGACGCCGCAGGCATAGGACAGCGCCAAGTCAAGCGCATTGCCCGAGGCGTCCTGGTTGACGGCGACCAGGCACGGCACGCCGCCGCCCTTCTGGTATTCGCCGCGCACCGTGTGGCCAGGGCCCTTCGGCGCAATCATGACGACGTCGACCGAGGCCTTCGGCTCGATCAGGCCGAAATGCACATTGAGGCCGTGCGCGAAGGCGATTGCAGCGCCGTCACGAATGTTCGGCGCGATCTCGTTGCGATAGATGTCGGCCTGCAGCTCGTCAGGCGTCGCCATCATCATCAGGTCGGCCCATTTGGCCGCGTCCGCCACGCTCATCACCTTGAGACCGTCGGCCTCGACCTTCTTGGCGGTCGCCGAGCCGGCCTTGAGGCCGATGGCGATATCCTTGGCGCCCGAATCCTTGAGGTTGAGCGCGTGCGCCCTGCCCTGGCTGCCATAGCCGATGATAGCAACCTTCTTGCCCTTGATCAGATTGAGATCGGCATCGCGATCGTAATAGACACGCATTTTGTCTTCCTTCCCGGTTATGAATCAGAGGCCTTGCGGCCGGTTGTTGCTCTTGAAAAGAGCGAGAAACTGCTGCGTCGCCCGCGCGGCATCGCCGCCGATCGCCGCCTCAGTCAATTCCAGCCGGTCGCCGAGCAGCAGACGTATCTGCACGTCGCGGGCGACCAGCCCGAAAAAGGTTCGGAACGCCGTCTCTGCATCCGCAAAGTCGAGCAGTCCAGCCTGTCGTCCGGCCTCAAGCAGCGGCTTCAGCCGCTTGGCCAAAGCGAAGCGGCCATTCTCCAGCACCACGGCGCCAAGGTTATCCTTGCCGGAACCAGCATGACTGACCGCTACGCGGTTGAGCGCGATCGAGGTGTCGCTCGAAATAACCTTCAGCCAGTCGGAAGCGAAGCGTTCGAGGCTTGCGGTCAGCGACACAAGATCGAGCCCCTTGCCATCGACTTGCGCCACCCGCACCTTGGACGCCTGCCACTGCACCGTCGCCGTCAGCAGCCCGTCACGGTCGCCGAACCATTTGTAGAGCGTTTCCTTGGAGCAGCTTGCCCGACGCGCCACGGCGGTCATGGTCAGCTGATCGCCCTCCTCGACGAGCAGCCGCAGCGCTGCGTCGAGCACGGCTTTCTGCCGCTCCGTCAGCGCTTCGCTGGTGTCGATCTCGGGCACGATGTCCAACACGCTATTCTCTCGGCAGGTAAGGCCGGCCGGTCATTTTCGGCGAGCCGTACCGTACGTTACGGTTCGCCTCTTCTATGGCGTATTGTTCCCAGCCTTGCAAGCCCTATTTCTACCTGTATGGCGTCGGCGCCGGACGGCTTGCGCGGGGAAGAAGATGCTGATCGGATTGTTGGCCTTGACGGTTGCCGCCGTATTCTCTGGCGCCGCGATCTACGTCAGTGTCGCCGAGCAACCGGCGCGGCTTCGTATCGACGACAAGGCGCTGTTGCAGGAATGGCAACCTTCCTACAAGCGTGGCGCCGCCATGCAGGCGTCGATTGCCATTGTTGCTTGCGTTCTGGGTCTCATTGCCTGGTGGCAGACTGGCGGTTTCGCCTTTCTGGTCGGCGCGGTGCTGATCATCCTGCCCTGGCCGTGGACGCTGATCGCCATGATGCCGACCAACAGGGTGCTGGAGGCGATGGACGCAGGCGCCGGCAATCCGCAAGCCCGGTCCCTGATCGTCAAGTGGGGCGATCTGCACCGGGTTCGCGTGGCCCTTGGCGTGCTGGCGACATTGGCCTTTCTCTGGGGCAGTCATTCGGCCTGACCGGCGCCAGATCATCAGTCCGCAAGGGGAGGATAGCGCAATCGACCCAGGAGTGCCGACACCATGTTCAGCTCATCAGCGGAGAGTTTGGCACCGACCAGTTCGGTAATCGATCGCCCATAGACAGCCCACATCTGGCGACGCATCTCGCGGCCCCTGGCCGTGATACGGATGGTCTGGCCGCGGCCGTCATCGGCCACCGGCAGTTTCTCGACCACCCCGTCTGCCTCGAGCCGGGCCAGCAGCCGCGAGACGTTGTATTGCGCAAACAAAGTGCGCTCGATCACCTGAAACGGCCGCAAGCCGCCCTCACCCGCCTCGGCGAGTTCGTGCAGCACGTCGTACCAGGCAAGTGGTGGCAGGCCGCTTTCCTTCAGCGCGTCTTCAGCACTTTCCACGAGCTGGCGCGAAACGCGCATCAGGCGGGCCCAGGCCGTGATGGCCTCGGGCGAAGGCATGGCTTTCTCAGTCATGGCCCACCATAGGCGATAGATGCAATTGCATCAAGCTTGACGGTCAATGCAGATGCATCTATATAGATGCAATTGCATCAACTTTGAGAACGCGTCATGAAACACGAAATCTGCAAGGTCGCCGACATTCCGCAGACGGGCAGCCTGATCGCCCCGTTCTTCGGCCGCGAGGTCCATGTCTACCGCAGCGGCGAGCGCATCCGCGCCGCCGCCAATGTCTGTCTGCACTTTGGTGGCCCGCTCGACTGCAAGGACGGCAGGTTGGTCTGCCAATGGCATGGCGCCTCGTTCGACATGGCCAGCGGCGACCGCGTCGACGGTCCGGCGCCAAAGGATTCCCGCCTGATGTTCTTGTCGACGCGCGTCGAGGACGGCGCGTTGAACTATGTCTGGGGAGAGTGAGATGACCGACAAGCTCATTCTCGTCAGCCATCCTCTCTGCCCCTATGTGCAGCGCGCGGCAATTTCACTGGCCGAAAAGGGCGTGCCGTTCGAGCGCGTCGATATCGACCTCGCCAACAAGCCGGCCTGGTTCAGAGCGATCTCGCCGCTCGGCAAGGTGCCGCTGCTGCGCGTGCAGCGAAATGGCGAGGAAACGGTGATCTTCGAATCCGCTGTCATTCTCGAATTCCTCGAAGAGACACAAGCCAATCCACTCCACCCCGCCGACCCCTATGCCCGCGCCCGGCATCGTGCCTGGATCGAGTTCGGCTCGGCAATCCTCAACGCCATCGGCCGGTTCTATTCGGCCACGACGGAGGCCGGCTTCCTCGCCGAAACCAGCGCGCTGTCGGCGATGTTCGATCGTCTCGAAGCCGAACTGGCGGACACCGAACGGAACGGACCATGGTTCGCCGGCGAGCACTTCTCGCTTGTCGACGCCGTCCACGGCCCTGTTTTCAGATATCTCGACGTGTTCGACCGGATCGGCGATTTCGGCATTCTGGACGGCAAGCCGTTCGTCCGGGCCTGGCGTCAGGCGTTGAGGGAGCGTCCGTCGATCAGGCAGGCCGTCGCGCCGGACTACCCGCAGCGCCTGCATACCTTTCTGCGGGCGAAGAAGTCGCAACTCACGACGATTATTCAGCGGAACGATCTGGCCATCGCGCTTCCTTGAGCCCGATACACCTGAACGGATCAACCACCGTGCCGGCCACCATCGAGGCAAGGAACTGTGGCGCCGGCGGGACTCTTGCCACCGTCGCCACCAGCCTGTCGCGGATGAAGGGCAGCGCCATGGAGTCCGACTGGTAGAAGGGCGTGAACGCCAGCGACAGCGCCTGGAAGACACGCACGTGCCACCGCCGTGCCTTCGCATAGGCTTCAAGTGCCGCCTCGACGTCTGGCGTCCGCGCCAGCGCATGGCTGAGCGCGGCCGCATCGAGCAGCGCCATGTTCGCCCCTTGCCCCAGCTGCGGACTGGTCGAATGCGCGGCGTCGCCGATGACGGCCAGCCGCCGCCCGGCCGGCCGCTTCATCGTGTGGTGGCCGTAGCGCGCCAGCGAAAGTTGGTCGAAATCCTCGATCTGGCTGGTGTATGCCTCGCTCTCGGGCCACAGCCGAACCACCCTCTCCTTCCAGGCGTCGAGGCCCCGGTTGCGCACCTCATCGGCGTCCGCCGGCTTCAGGCTCCAGAAGAAGGCCGCCATCTTTTCAGCGCCCGGCTGCGGCCGGCCGATCGGCAGCACCCCGATCATCACGCTGGCCTTGTCGTAGCGCTGCAATAGCGCGTGCTCGTCGAAACCTTCATCGCGCCAGCGCAGCGAGGCCCAGAACGCGCCGTAGGTGAGCGGCCGTGGCGCGCCTGCATTGCCCGTGCACTGCCGCAGCTTCGAGCGTGAGCCGCTGGCGTCGACGACGAAGTCGAACGGCCCTTCCCTGCGGCCGTTGCCACAGACCAGCGTTGCCCGTTCGCCGGTCTCCAGAGTCTCGATCTCGACACCTGTCTCGATGGCGATCGCTTCGCGCTGCACAGCACGAAAGAGCACGCCGAACAGAGCCGCCCGATGCACCGCCAGCCCGAAGCGGTGGCCGCGCTGGGCATCATAGCGGACGTCGAGAACAGTGCGGCCGGTGGCGGCATCGGCGCCATGCAGTCGGTCGATACGGCTGCCAAGCGCCAGTATGTCGTCGAGCAGGCCGAGATCAGCCAACACCGTCAGCCCGGTCGGCTGCAGGATCAGCCCGGAACCGACCGGCTTCGGCTCCTCGAAGCGCTCGAACATGGTGACCTTGTGCCCGGCGCGCTTGAGATAGAGCGCCATGGCGAGCCCCGCCGGGCCGGCCCCGGCAATCGCGATATCGTAGGAAATGCCAATGCCCCCAAAGCCGAACTCGCCGGACAGTCCTTCAGCGGGCGGACTAAATCAAGCCGCAGCCCTTGGCTTTGTCCGCTTCGCTGGCCGGCTCACCCTTGGGCCGCATCAAAACCGGCGCGCGCGTTGCGCACCGCGTCGTGGTTGAGCTCAGCCCACAGGATCAGCTGGTGCAAGGCGCCGAACATCGAGCGTCCAAGGTCGGTAAGGCTGTATTCAACGCTTGGCGGTTTGGTCGGGAACACTTCGCGATGCACATAGCCGTCGCGCTGCAGGTCGTAGAGCGTCTGGGTGAGCATGCGCTGTGAAATGTCGGGCACCAGCCGCCGCAGCTCGCCGAAGCGATAGGGCTGCTCGGCCAGTGCCGCCATCAACAGCGAGCTCCATTTGCCGTTCAGCCCCTGGATCACATCGCGGACCGGGCAATCGGCGATGTTGCCGCCATCGCTCAAGGATTTGTAGATCTCGAGCTTGGATCTGAGATTGACGATGGTGCTGTCCACGGCTGGTTCCCTGATTGTGCCTACCTCCCGAAAAACTGCCTTCTTTACGGCCACGGGTCAATTCCTATTTTAGTGCTGGTCTCTTTTTGAGACCACCTTTTGCCCCACTCCTCTCCGACCCATGCCAGGATATCCAATGAGCAAAACCCTCCTCGTCACCGGCGCTTCAGGCCAACTCGGCCGCAGCGTCATCAACCACCTGCTGGACACATTCAACGTCCCGGCGGCGCAGATCATCGCCACCACGCGCACGCCGGCCAACCTTGCCGACCTGGCGGCGCGCGGCGTTGTCGTCAGGGCCGCCGACTTCAACGATCCGGCATCACTTGCCAAGGCCTTCGCGGGCGCCGGCCGGGCGCTCATCATCTCGACCAACGAACTTGAGGTGCAGGGAAAGCGCCGTGAGCAGCAGCTCGCGGCCGTGACCGCGGCCAGCAAGGCCGGCGTCGCCCACCTGCTCTACACCTCGATGCCTAACCCCGAGCCGGGTTCACCGGTCCATTTCGCGCCCGACCACTACGACACCGAACAAGCGATCAAGGCGAGCGGCATTGCCTATACGATCTTCCGCAATGGCTGGTATGACGAGAACCTGTTCATGGCAACGCCGCAAATCCTGGCGTCGGGCCAATGGTACACGTCGGCGGGCGATGGCCGCATTTCCTATGGCGCGCGCGACGATCTCGCGGCGGCGATCGCCGCGGGGCTCGCCTCCGGCATCAACGAGAGCGCGACCTACACGCTGACCGGACCCCAGGCCTTTACGACCGCCGAGGTCGCGGCCCTTGTCACCGAAGTCACCGGCAAGCCCATCCAGGTCGTGCAGCTTTCCGACGACGCCCTGACCGAGGGCATGAAGGCAGCCGGCCTGCCTGAGCCCTTCGCCAAGCTTCTGGTGTCCTTCGACGCCACCACGCGGGGCGGCGGTCTTGGCATGGTGACGGACGCCGTGGAAAAGCTCTCCGGCCGCAAGTCGGTGTCGCTGAAGCAGTTCCTCGAGACCAACAAGGCTGCCTTGGCAGGCTGACGGTCAGGTGAGTGGTCCCGGAAGCCGAACCCCGGCTTCCGGCGCTACTTCGCCTTTTTGAGCAGACCGAGCCGGATGAGGCTTTCGCCGGTGGCAACCAGCGCGTCCTCGCGTGATCGCGGCGCCCAGCTTAGCAGGCGCACGGCCCTCGCTTTGGTTGCATTCTTGACCTTGCCCAATTCCGGCACCAACTGTGCGACTTCCGGGTTGAACAGGCCCACGATGCGCACCAGCCAATCGGGTAGTTCCCGCGTCGAGACGCGCGCCCCGGCATCGCCAAGCCGGGTTTTCAAAGTCTGCGCGATCTCCCGCACGGTCATGAAATCGCCGGCAACCGCCAGGAATCGTTTGCCCCTGGCGGCAGGATTGGTCATGGCACGCACATGCAGGTCCGCCACGTCGCGCACGTCGACAACGCCGAAGGACAGGCGCGGCAGCCCCGGCATGGCACCGTTCAACATACGCTGGACAAATTCGGTGGAGGTCGAATGGTCCGGGCCGAGCACCGGCCCGAAGATACCGACCGGATTGACGACCGCGAGTTCCAGTTTGCCACGCTCCGCGGCAATGAAATCCCAGGCGGCGCGTTCGGCGAGCGTCTTCGATTTCACATAGGCGCTAACCTTGGCCGTCGGATCGGTCCAGCTCTCCTCGGTGAACGGCTGCCCGCCGGGCGGCAGCTTGCCATAACCGATTGCCGCGAAGGACGAGGTCAGCACGACGCGCTTCACGTTCGCATCCCGCGCCGCGCGCAACACCCTGAGCGCACCCTCACGGGCCGGGATGATGAGGTCGTCTTCATGTTTCGGCACGCCGGGCGGAAATGGCGAGGCGACATGAAGCACATAGTCGCAACCGGCCACCGCATCCGG
Source organism: Mesorhizobium sp. P5_C1 (assembly GCF_054049815.1). Classification (NCBI taxonomy): domain Bacteria; kingdom Pseudomonadati; phylum Pseudomonadota; class Alphaproteobacteria; order Hyphomicrobiales; family Phyllobacteriaceae; genus Mesorhizobium; species Mesorhizobium sp. P5_C1. The sequence continues at coordinate 33,818 of NZ_JBFULQ010000006.1, forward strand.
CCAGCCGGCATCGGCCATCAGATCGGCGACGGCAAACGAGAGCGCCGCCCCAGGCTCGGTGCCGCCTGCCTTGAGCATGGCCAAAACATCGGCTTCGCGTTTGGCCGAGCGCACGGTCGTGCGAACACGGTAGCCGGCGTTCAGCAGTTCGAGAATACAATGCGCGCCGAGGAAGCCGGAGCCACCGGTAACAAGCACCAATTCGCCGCTCATTCCCGCCTCCTCAACCGTTCATCGGCAAGGGCCCGTCAGATCGCCACCTGCGTACCGATCTCTACCACACGGCCGGTCGGGATCTGGAAATATTCGGTCGCGTCGGCCGCCGTACGCGCCAGGCCAATGAACAACCGGTCCTGCCAAACCGGCATGCCGGAATTGGGCGAGGCCTTGAGCGAACGTCGCGACAGGAAGAACGAGGTCGTCATGATGTCGAACTTCCAGCCCTGCTTGCGGCAGATCGCCAGCGCGCGAGGGATGTTGGGCTGCTCCATGTAGCCGAAGGTCAGCGTCACCCGCATGAACAGCTCGTTGACCGTCTCCATCTT